>CAYWMY010000056.1:0-11588 GCA_964459405.1 uncultured Steroidobacteraceae bacterium
ACAACCCGCTGTGCGGCGACCAGCTCATGCTGACGGTGCTGATGGACGGTGATGTGGTGCGCGATGTGCGCTTCGACGGCCACGGCTGCGCCATCTCGACCGCATCGGCCTCGCTGATGACCGAGACCATCAAGGGCAAGACGCGCGCGGAGGTCGATGCGCTGTTCTCCCGCGTCCACGAGATGCTGACACGCAGCGAAGCACCGCCGGACACCGGCCTCGGCAAGCTGGCGGCGCTGTCCGGAGTGCGCGAATTCCCGTCGCGCGTGAAGTGCGCGAGCCTGTGCTGGCACACGCTGAATGCCGCGCTCGGTCACGAGCACGCGCCGGTTTCCACGGAATGACGGACGGAGTCAGCGATGCGCGCGCACGAGAGTGAACCGATCGTCGTCCGGCGCGATGTACGCGCCGTCATCATTCCGGCCGGGGTCGAGATCAAGCTGCGCGAGGGCAGCGTCGGCTACATCACGCAGGCCTTGGGCGGCAGCTTCACCGTCTACATCGAAGGCAACCTGTTCCGTATCGCCGGCGAGGACGCGGACGCGATCGGCAAGGAACCGCTGAAGCGCCCCGAGCTGCCACCGGACGCCACCGAGGAGGATCTGCGCGCCCTGGTCTGGCAGCAGCTGGGCACCTGCTTCGATCCGGAGATTCCGATCAACATCGTCGACCTCGGCCTCATCTACGCCTGCGACCTGTCCGTGCTGCCCGCGGGGGGCTGGCGCGCGCAGATCCGCATGACGCTGACCGCGCCCGGCTGCGGCATGGGCGAGGTGCTGGTCGACGACGTCAAGGACAAGCTCAGCAGCATTCCGGGCCTCGTCGAGGTCGATGTGGAACTCGTGTTCGACCCGCCGTGGGACCGCTCGATGATGTCGGAGGCTGCGCGCCTGGAAGCGGGCCTGATGTGAGCGGCGGCGGCGCCGGATCGCCATGAAGATCCTGAGCCTCGTCCGGCACGCGAAATCCGACCGCCACGTCGACGTTCCCGATCGCGAGCGCCCGTTGAGTCCACGCGGCCTGCACGCCGCACCCGCGATGGCCCGGCGCTGGATCAGGCTCGACCTCGTCCCGGACCGCATGCTCACGAGTCCCGCCGTGCGCGCGCACCAGACGGCCGTGCTGTTCGCAACGGAGTTTGGCATCGCACCCGCGTCGATCCGGCCCGACGAGCGGCTGTACCTGGCGAGCCCCGGCGAGCTGCTCGAGGCCATCCACGACACGCCGTCCCGCACGCGTCACCTGATGGTCTTCGGCCACAACCCCGGGATCAGCGTGCTGGCGCGCATGCTGTGCCCGGACCTGCCGTTCGCCGAGCTGCCCACGGCGGCCGCGTGCACAGTGAGGAGCAGTGCGCGTTCCTGGGCACGGATCGAAACCGGGACCATCGTGCTCGTGGCCTGCGAGCGACCGTAGACGCTGTTCCGTCCTGCCGGAGTTGCGGTCGTCGGGACGGAATCGTACCTTGCCGGGCCGGAGCAGCATGAGGACCGGTGCATGGTCGTCGATGGCCGCCTCGTCCGGGGCGTCGAGCCCGCGCTCGACTACTACCGGGAACGTACTGGGCTCATCGTCGACCCCGCGTCGATCGACTATTACCGCCGGCTCTACGGCCTGTTCCTCGTGCTGATGTCGCAGAGCGCCGCACACAAGCTCGAGCGGGGTGACCGCTTCTGCCGCCTGACCTGGGTCGCCTCCGAGATCCTGCAGCGGGCGCAAAGCGCCCTCGGCATGGCGATCGGCATCGCTCAGGCGGCGAAGCCGGTGCCAGGTCAACTGGGGTGAACACGATGACACCGACGATCGCGCAGCGCACGCGCCACGAGCTCGACCAAGATGCGGGTCGACCCGGATGTACGCCATGACACCGACAATCGCACAGGTTCTCGACAGCGTGAGCGCCTCGATCCACGAGCACGTGAGCCCCAACGTCACGGACCCGTATGCGCGCAGCGTGCTGCTGACGATCGACAACCTGCTGCGTTATGCGGCACTGCGGGCGGAACGCGAGGCCGAGCTGCTGGCCGAGGACAACGAGGATCTCGCCGGCGTGCTCGGCCGGATGATCACGCTGCTCGATGCCGATGCCCCGTTGTCCGCGGAACTCGACGCGGCGATCGCTGCGGTGCGCGCCGAGATCGAGGCGCCTGTTCCCGGATTCCCGTCGATCGCGAAGCTGTCGCAGCGGGCCATCCGGCTTCGCTCCCGCCTGGATGAGCTGCTGGCCGTGCTGATCGAAGCCCGGGAGCGACTCGACGCGCGGCCGGCGTATCGTGAAGCACGCGTCCTCGCGCGCGACTATCTGGGCCGCATGCTGCTCAGAAACGCGGCGGTCGTCGACCCGGCATTCGTGTCGGATCGCCGCTGAGGTCCGGGACGCGGCGGCGCCCCGATCCGCGCCCCTGTGCCAGGCGGCAGAATGCATGGATACCTGTGGAACACGACGCTAGCGTGCCGCCTCTGTGCGCAGCCGCCGCGCGTTGTCCCGGCCGAGATACTGCTCGATGGCGTGACGGCCCAGGTAGATCAACGGGATCAGCAGCACGGCCATGCCGAGCTTGTAGAGATAGTTGACCGTGCCCACGGCCAGGAACTGGTCCACGGGCCAGTTCTGCGGACCGATCACGAACGCGATGTACAGCACGACGAAGCTGTCGACGAGCTGTGAGATGGCGGTCGAGGCCGTGGCGCGCAGCCACACGAGACGCTCGCCGGTCGCGGCGCGGATGCGGTGAAAGACGCTGACGTCGATCAGCTGCCCCAGCAGGAACGCGACAACCGAGCCGCCGATCGTCCAGAGCCCCTGTCCGAAGGTCACCGCGAACGCGGCCTGCATGTCCGGCACGCCACGCGAGGCGTTGACCGTCGTCCACCACGGGGCGGGCACGAGTTCGATGGCGAGATAGGCGAACACGAAGGCATAGGAGATGAACATCACCGCGAGCCAGGAGACGAAGCGCACGCCGCGCACGCCGAAGTACTCGTTGATGATGTCCGTCATGATGAACACGATCGGCCACAGCAGTACGCCCGCCGTGAAGGACAGCGACCCGGACTGCCCGAAGAGATTCCAGTTGAAGGGCGCCAGCCCGAAGGTCGCCTCGAGCGCGAAGATCTTGACGCCGACGAACTCGGCGATCAGCGCATTGGTGACGAAAAGCCCGGTGAGACCGATGAACAGCCGCGTTGGCCGCTCCGTGATGGTCGCCATGCCCGACGCTCCGTTCTGACCTCAGGGTTCGCGCTGCCGGCGTGCCAGCGCCGTGAGCAGCCGCCGGTCGCGCTTGTCAGGGCGCCCCGGGGACCGCGGCGACGGCGGCGTTGCATGGCGTCGGGCTGCCTCCAGGGCCGCGCGCGCGACGCTCTGCGGCGTTTCCTCATAGCAGAGCCGCGCCTCCGGTGCCGGTCCGCGGCGCTCGGGGATGCCGCGCACGACGACCTCGATCGCGCGCGCCTCCAGCGACATCTCGATGCGGTCGCCGGTGCGCAGGACGTGGGCTGGCTTCACGCGCGCGCCGTTCAGGTGCACGCGGCCGCCGGCGACGGCCTGGGTCGCGAGCCCGCGACTCCTGAAGAAACGCGCGCACCACAGCCAGCGGTCGATCCGCCCGCGCAACGCCTCAGGCGACGCGCTCGCGTCGTCGTCGGCAGCACTGCTCCGCGGCCCGCGTGTCATTCCAGGGTGCAGGCGCAGTAGAGCTGCGGGGCACCGGGGCGCGCGGCGATGCGCTGAAAACGCAGCACCTCGCGCCAGATGCCGGCGATACCGGGCAGACGCGGCGCCAGCGGGACGGCCGGCACGAATCCCTCGACCCCGGTGGCGGCCCGCGCGCGCAGTTCAGAGAGCAGACGATCGCGCCAGCTCCACTCCGGCTGGTACCACTCGACGTCGTACTTCCTGCCGGCCAGGCCTGCGAGGTCGGCCGCCTGGCGAACGGCGTCGTCGAGAGTTCCGAGCCCGTCGACGAGACCGACGCGCCGGGCCTCCGCGCCGGTCCAGACCTGCCCCTGCGCCACGCTGTCGATGACTTCGAATCCACGGCCGCGCGCCGCGGCCACCTTGCCGACGAAGGTGCGGTAGGCATGCTCGACGGAGGACTGGATGATCTCGCGAACGTCGGCGGACAACGCGCGGTCGAGCCGCAGCGCGCCCGAAAGCTGTGTCGTGCCGAGACCGTCCGTGGTCACGCCCGCGCGCGCGAGCGTGCGCTCAAACGTCGGCACGATCGCGAATACGCCGATCGATCCCGTGATGGTGGTCGGCTGCGCGACGATGCGGTCCGCCTCCATGGCGATGTAATAGCCGCCGGAGGCGGCCACCGAACCCATCGACGCCAGCACGGGCTTGCCCGCCTCCTTGAGCGCGCTGATCTCGCGGCGGATGAACTCGGAAGCGAGCATGCTGCCACCCGGACTGTCGATGCGCAGCACGACGGCCGCGACCGCGTCGTCGTGGCGGGCATCCCGCAGCGTGGACGCAAGAGTGTCGCCGCCGATCGTGCCCGGCGGCTGATCGCCATCCAGGATCTCCCCGGAGGCGACCACGATCGCGACCTTGCGGCGCGGCCGGCGCTGCAGAGCCTCCTCGGAGCGCACCACGAGCAGGTACTGGCTGAAGTCGACGGCGTTGAAGCTGTGGGTGCCATCGTCCTCGCCCACGATGGCCGCCACATCGCGTTCGAACTCATCGCGCGACTTGAGAGCGTTGACGAGGCCGCTGGTCAGCGCGTATTGCGCCGCGTCGCCGCGATGCGCGCGCATGCCGGCCGCCGCTTCGTCCGCGTACGCCTGGACGGCAGCCGGGTCCAGTTGCCGCGCGCGCGCCACATCCTCGCGATAGCGCTGCCAGAGTTCGTCCAGCCAGCGCCGCGCCGCCTGCTCGTCTTCCGGCGACATGTCGGAGCGTGTGAGGAACTCGGGCGCCGACTTGTGCGAACCCACCTTGAAGACGTTGACGTCGATCGCGAGCTTGTCCAGCGTCCCCTTGAAATAGTTGCGGTAGTAGCCGAAGCCGTCGAGCAGCACCGAGCCGAAAGGATCCAGGTAGACGGCATCCGCATGCGCCGCGAGGTAGTACTGCCGCTGGTCGTAGAGGCTGCCCCAGGCGAGCACCTTCTTGCCGGACCGGCGGAAATCCGTGAGCGCGGCGGCGATGTCCTGCAGCTTGGCGAGCCCGGCCGCCTCCAGTCCTTCGAGGTCCAGCACCACGGCGGCGATGCGCGCATCCTTGCGCGCGGCGCGGATCGCGTCGATCAGATCCCGCAGACGCGTCTCGCGGTTCTCACCGCCGATGGTCTTGTCCAGCGCGCGGTCGAGCGGGTCCCCGGACAGCTCCTCGACGAGCACGCCGGACGGCGCGATGACCAGCGCCGCCTTGTGCGGAAGGATCGGCAGCGAGGTGCTGCTCGCCACCACGAGCACGGCGAAGATGCCGGCCAGCAGCAGGAAGTGCAGCACCTTGCGCAGGCCATCGAGGAACCGCAGCAGGAAACGGAACATGGCCGCGATGGCTCGCAGGACCGGCATTCTCAGTACCCCGGGGTCGTCACTCCGCGCGACATTCTACGCGCGCGGATGCCGCAGGACGCTGAAACGCGCGAGGCGGCCACAGGGGCCGCCTCGCATGGGCACGACCGCTGACCGGCCTCAGGCCCCGATCTTTTCCTCGATCCGGGCCGATTTGCCGGACCGCTCGCGCAGGTAATAGAGCTTGGCGCGCCGCACGTTGCCGCGACGCTTGACCTGCACCTCAGCGATCGCCGGGCTGTGAGTCTGGAAGACGCGCTCGACGCCCTCGCCGTGCGACACCTTGCGCACCGTGAACGAGCTGTTGAGACCACGGTTCTTGATCGCGATCACGACGCCCTCGTAGGCCTGCACGCGCTCGCGGTCACCTTCCTTCACCTTGACCTGCACCACGACGGTGTCGCCCGGGGAGAACTCGGGCAGCTTGCGGGTCATCGCCGCCGCTTCAATGTCTTGCACGATCTTGCTCATGGCTCGTTTCCTGCTTGAACGCTTCCAACATCGCCCGGAGGACGCAGCCCCTCCCGGGCACAGTATTCTTCCAGCAACTGCCGCTCGTCGGCCGCGAGGCCGCGCGCCGCGAGCAGTTCCGGCCGCCGTCTCCAGGTCCGGCCCAGGGCCTGCTGCAGTCTCCAGCGCCGGATGCGCGCGTGGTCGCCGCTGCAGAGCACCTCCGGCACTGTCATCCCGCGCCAGGTCTCGGGCCGCGTGTAATGCGGCCAGTCGAGCAGCCCGGCACCGAACGAATCCTGCTCCGCCGACTGCTCGTCGCCCAGCACACCCGACACGAGCCGCGTCACCGCATCGATCACCACGAGTGCCGCGAACTCGCCGCCGGACAGCACGTAGTCGCCGATCGACAGTTCCTCATCGATCTGCTGCTCGATGAGACGCTCGTCGAAACCTTCGTAGCGTCCCGCGACCAGCAGCAGCCCGGGCTCCGCCGCCATGCGCCGGACCTCCTGCTGCACCAGCGGCCGGCCCTGGGCCGACAGCGCGATGCGCCTCGTGCCCGCCGGCAACCGGCGTCCGGCCGCCTCGATCGCCTGCGCGAAGGGCTCGGGCTTCAACACCATGCCCGGACCCCCGCCATAGGGCCGGTCGTCGACGGTGCGGTGGGCGTCCGGCGCGTAGGCGCGCGGATCCTCCGTCCCGACGGCGACGAGGCCGCGTTCGATGGCCCTGCCGAGCACACCCGCCGTGGTCGCCGCACGCACCAGCTCCGGGAACAGCGTCACCACCTCGAACCGCAGCATGGTGCGCCCGTGCTAGTCCACCGGATCCCAGTCGACCACGACCCGGCGGGCCGCGAGATCGACTGACTTCAAATGCTTCGGAACGAGCGGCAGCCAGTGCTCCCGATCGCCCTGCACGACCATGACCGGGTTGGCCGGTGCATCGATGAAATGATCGATGCGGCCCAGCCTCTCACCCTGCAGATTCACGGCCTCGAGGCCGATCAGGTCGTGCCAGTAATACTCACCTGGTGCAGTGGCGGGCAGCAGGCCCCGGTCGATCACGATCGCCGCCTGCGCGAGCGAGCGCGCCGCGTCACGGTCCCCGACCCCCTCCAGCCGCACCACGAGATCCCGCCCGTGACGCTGCGCCTCGGCGATCCTGAGACCCCTCTCCACACCATCGGGCCCGACCAGCCGCAGGCCCACGTAATCCAGTATCGCCTCCGGCGGCTCCGTGAAGGAATGCAGGCGAACCCAGCCCTTCACCCCGAACGCGCCACCGATCCGGCCCAGTTCCACGCAATCAGCACGGCGCACGACATCGGCGGGGTCTGCACCCTGCGATGCGCGCGGCACGGCCATCGCCGATCAGGCGTTGGCCGCCTGCTTCCGGTATGAGCTCACGAGCGTCTTCACACGATCCGACAGCTGGGCGCCCGTCTTCGTCCAGTGTTCGATGCGGTCCAGCCGGAGCTCGAGCTTCTTCTCCTGGCCGCGGGCGACCGGATTGAAAAAGCCGACCTGTTCCAGCGTCGGACCGCCCTGGCGGCGGCGGCTGTCGGTGACAACGACGTGATAGAACGGCGCATTGCGGCCACCACGACGCGTCAGTCGAATCGTTACCATCTGTCTTCCTCGGAAACTGCCGAACATCGACCCCGTACGTGCGCGCCGCCGGGGCCGTCAAAGAGCCGCGCATTCTACTGAAAACACTGGGGAAGCGAAACCCTCATGCGCGACCGTGGCAGGCGCTGCGGCGACCCCGGCAGACCGGACGGAGCCCCGCCGCCGGCATGACTGCCAACCCTGACACAACGTACGCCGCGGCCGACCCCGGTTCGCGATCCCGGCGCCGGGGCGGCTACGGTGCTGTCCGGGTGTGGCCCATGAGCCGCGCAACGCCCGGACAGGTTTCTCGCCGGGGCCGGCCCGAACCGCAGGGATCACTGCGATTTCCACAGCGGGAACAGGCGCTAACCCGGCCGGAAGCCACCCCCCGGCGGCATCATCCCGGGAGGCAGGCGGCCACCCAGGCTCCGCAGCATCTTGCGCAGGCCGCCGCCCTTCAGTTTCTTCATCATCTTCTGCATTTCCAGGAACTGCTTGAGCAGGCGGTTCACGTCCTGGACCTGCACGCCGGCGCCCGCAGCGATACGCCGCCGCCGGGAACCGTCGATGATGCCCGGGCGGCGACGCTCACGCGGCGTCATCGAATCGATGATCGCGACCTGGCGGCGCATCATACGGTCATCACCGACGCCCGCGGGTACCCCGCCCGAGAGTTGGGCCGGCAGCTTGTCCATGAAGGCCGCGATGCCACCCATGCGCTGCAGCTGCTGCAGCTGTTCCTTCAGGTCGTTGACGTCGAACTCGCTGCCGCCGGTCAGTTTGGCGGCCAGTTTCTCGGCCTTCTGCTGGTCGACCTTCGCCTGCACTTCCTCGACCAGCGACAGCACGTCGCCCATGCCGAGGACACGGCTCGCGATGCGGTCCGGATGGAACAGCTCCAGCGCTTCCGTCTTCTCGCCGGTCCCAAGGAACCGGATCGGCTTGCCGGTCACGTGCCGCACCGACAATGCCACGCCGCCGCGCGCGTCACCGTCGGCCTTGGTCAGGATCACGCCGGTGAGCGCGAGCGCCTCGTTGAACGCGCGCGCCGCATTCACGGCGTCCTGCCCCGCCATGCTGTCGACCACGAACAGCCGTTCCCGCGGTGTGATCGCGCGATCGATGGCGCGCACTTCGTCCATCATCTCGCGATCGACGTGCAGCCGGCCGGCGGTGTCGACGATCACGACGTCGTGGACGTGACGACGCGCGTGTTCGACGGCGGCCGTGGCGATGTCCACGGGCGCGCGCCCGGGACTGGCCGCGAAATAGTCGGCTCCAACCTGCTCGGCCAGCCTTTCGAGCTGCGTCATCGCGGCCGGACGATAGACGTCCGTGCTCGCGAGCAGCACACGCTTGCGCTGTTTCTCGATCAGGTGACGCGCGAGCTTGGCCGCTGTCGTGGTCTTGCCGGCGCCCTGCAGGCCCGCGAGCAGCACGACGACCGGCGGCTCAGCCCGCAGGTCCAGGCCGGTCGATGCTTCACCCATGACGCGCGTGAGCTCGTCGTGAATGATCTTCACGAAGGCCTGGCCCGGGGTCAGGCTCTGCATGACCTCCGCGCCGACGGCACGGGCCTTCACGGCGTCGGTGAACTCCTTGACGACGGCCACGGCGACATCCGCTTCCAGCAGCGCCATGCGCACCTGACGCACAGTGGTCGCAATGTTGTCTTCGGTCAGCCGCCCGCGGCCGCGCAGCGCGTCGACGGCGCGTGACAGGCGATCGGTCAAGGCATCGAACATCGGGACACCCCAGCGTCAGACGGAGCGCCGTGGCGCCCCGCGAGGGGCCGCATTATACGGGGCCGCCTTCCCCGCGGCTGGCGCCCTATGCAATCATGCCGTGGAAGGAGATCTGCCGTGTTCGCCATGCTCGTGCTGGTCCTGTACCTGGTCGCCGCGGGATCCGCCGCGCGCGCCGCGATCACGGGCCAGGAGCGCGTCCTGCTGCGGGAACCCGCCAGTTACGCGGCGCTGGCCGCGCTGCTGGCACACGCGGTATGGCTGCTGCACGCGCTCCACGCCGAGGGCCGCAACGCGCTCGACCTCGCCGACAGCCTGTCGCTGGTGGGCTGGGTCGTCGGACTCACAGGCTGCGTGCTGCTCGCGTGGCACGGTTTCCGCGCCGGCGCTGCCGTGGTCCTCGGTGTCGCGGGCATCATGTCGCTCGGGACAGGCAGTCACGCCGCATTCCGCGAGATCACCGCGCCGGGCTGGCCGATCACCGCCCACATCCTGCTCGCGGCGGTCTCCTCGGGCCTGCTGACCGTCGGTGCGCTGCTGCTCATTTTGATGATGATGGAGGACGCGCGCCTGCGTGCACGCCGGTTCTCGGGCTGGACGCGCTGGCTGCCCCCCATCGAGAGCCTCGAGCAGGCGGCGTTCGCGGCGATCCGCACCGGCTTCGCCGCGCTGTCGCTCGCGCTCCTGACCGGCTTCCTGTTCGTGACCGACCTCTTCGCACAGCACCTGCTGCACAAGACGGTGCTGGCGATCCTCGCCTGGATCGTGTTCGCCGTGCTGCTCGTCGGTCGCGCACGCCTCGGCTGGCGCGGCCGCAAGGCCGCGGGGCTGACGCTGGCGGGCTTCCTGCTGCTGGTGCTCTCCTATTTCGGGACGAAGTTCGTGCTCGAGATCCTGCTCCAGCGGCACTGGGGCTGACACCGCCGTGTCATGACCGGCAGCCTCCTCGTCTCCGCGGCCATCGTTGCGCTGGTCGCATTCCTCGCACTGCTCGAAATCGGCATGACGGCCCTCGCCGGGCATCAGGACGCACATCGCGGCCTCCGTGCTGTCGCCACCGTGCAGAGCCAGCTCGCACGCGCCCGCCGCACGCTCGACGCGCTGCGTGCCGCGCTGCTGCTCGCCGTGTTCGTGCTCGCGACCTGGCGCGCGAGCCTGCGTGAGGCCGTTCCGGCCGTGGTGGCCACCGCGGCGCTCGCGCTCGCGCTGCTGCTCGAGATGCACGGGCGGCTGCGCACCCTCGGTGCGCGCCTGCCGCGCGCTGCGCTGCTGACGGCGTGGGTCGTGGCGCCACTGCTGTCGATGGCCCGGCGGCGCAGGACGGCGCCGGTTGCCGCCGATCCCGACGAGGACGCGCGCATCGTCGACGCCATGGCCGACGAGCTGCTGGTGGCGCCCGGCGAGCGGCGCGAGATGGTGCGCGCGCTGCTCGGTCTCGAGCAGATCGTCGTCGACGACATCATGGTGCCGCGCAGCGACATCGTCGGCATCGACGCCGACGACGACTGGGGCGAGATCCTGGCGCAGCTCGCGCGCGCGCCGCACACGCGCCTGCCCCTCTACCACGGCGACCTCGACCGCCTCGTCGGCGTGCTGCACATGAAACGCATCACGCACGAGCTGGCGCGTGGCACGCTCGATCGCGAGCGTCTCATCATGATCGCCGCGGAACGCGAGGCGCGTTTCGTGCCCACCGGTACCTCGCTGCAGGTCCAGCTGGGTCATTTCCGGGGCGAGCGCCGGCGGCTCGCGTTCGTCGTCGACGAATACGGCGACGTGCAGGGCCTCGTGGCGCTCGAGGACATCCTCGAGGAAATCGTCGGCGAGTTCACGACCCAGCCTGCCCTGCTGCACCAGGCGATCCATGCCGAGGCCCGTGGCAGCTACGTCATCGCCGGCAGCACGCCGCTGCGCACCATCAACCGGCGGCTCGGCTGGAAGCTGCCGACCGACGGACCGCGTACACTGAGCGGCGCGATCGTGGAGTATCTCGAGACCATCCCGCAGCCGGGCACCGCACTGCAGCTGCACGGCCATGCCGTCGAGGTGCTGCAGACGGCAGAGAACACGGTCAGGACCGCGCGCCTCTGGCCGCCACCGGCCGGTGGCGGCCCCGGATACGAGGAGACCAGCAAGGCATGAGCGACATCCGTCGGCTGTTCGAGAACAATCGCCGCTGGGCGCAGGGCCGCATTGCGGAGGATCCGGATTTCTTCCAGCGCCTGCTCGCGCAGCAGTCGCCGCGGTTCCT
>CAYWMY010000057.1:0-11535 GCA_964459405.1 uncultured Steroidobacteraceae bacterium
CGGCGTCGAGGCGACGAAGCGGCCGTCGGGCCCGACGGGATTGTCGACGGCAAGACCATAGCGGCTGCCCACGATGAAGTCCTCGATGCCGTGGCCGGGCGCTGTGTGCACGGCCCCCGTGCCGGACTCGAGTGTGACGTGCTCGCCCAGGATCAGGGGCACCACGCGCTCGTAGAACGGGTGTCGCAGGGCCAGGTGCTCGAGCGCCGCGCCCGCCACGGTCGCGAGCACGCGCGCGATACCGCCGGCGCGCTGCGTCACGGACGCGACGAGCTCCGCGGCCAGCACCAGCCGCCGCACAGCGCCGCCGGGCTGCGCCGCGTGATCGGCCGCGGTCTGCGGCTTCGCCGCCGCACCGTCCGTGCCGGCCCCGCCGCGCGGCTCCGTGCCGGGCGCGGGTGCGAACTCCAGGAGCGCGTAATCGTGCGCCGGATGCACGGCGACCGCCTGGTTCGCAGGCAGCGTCCAGGGTGTGGTCGTCCAGATCACCACCGCCGCCCCCTGCGTGACAGCCGGGGCGACGCCGAAGCGGTGCGCGAGATCCGCCGCGTCCACGACCGGGAACAGCACGTCGATCGAGGGTGAGGTCCTGTCGTCGTACTCGACCTCGGCCTCGGCGAGCGCCGAACGGCAGTCGAGACACCAGTGCACGGGCTTCGCGCCGCGCAGCAGATGACCGTTGTCGATGATGCTCGCGAAGGCGCGCAGCTGCTCGGCCTCGAAGCGGGGCAGCATGGTCAGGTACGGCCGCTCCCAGTCGCCCAGCACGCCGAGGCGCTTGAAGTCGGCGCGCTGCGCATCAACCTGCTCCGCCGCATACTGGCGGCAGGCGGCGCGGAAGGCGCGCGCGTCGAGCTTCTGCCCCACGCGGCCGTGCTTCTTCTCGACCTGCTGCTCGATCGGCAGGCCGTGGCAATCCCAGCCCGGGATATACGGCGCGTCACAGCCATCGAGCGTGCGCGAGCGCACGATGATGTCCTTCAGGATCTTGTTGACCGCGTGGCCGATGTGGATCGTGCCGTTCGCATACGGCGGGCCATCGACCAGCACGAACCGCGGCCGGCCGCGCGCATGCTCGCGCAGCCGGTCGTAGAGGCCCTGCTGTTCCCAGGCCGCGAGCATCCCGGGCTCGCGACGGGCGAGATCCGCCTTCATCGGAAAGTCCGTGGCGGGCAGGTTGACGGTGTTCTTGTAATCCACGCTGTGATCCAGTCCTTGACTCAAGAATGCGGCGCATTCGCGCCGGATGCGGTTCCAGTGTGCGATGTCCTGTCGGCACCGCCCGCCCGGTGCCGGGCCAGCAGCGCGCGCGCCTGGCGCGCGTCGTCGTGCATCTGCACCACGAGGCTGTCGAGATCCGGGAATTTCTCCTCGTCCCGGATCTTGGCGACGAACTCGACGCCGATGCAGCGGCCGTACAGGTCACCCGCGAAATCGAACACGTGCGTCTCGAGCAGTGGCTCAACGCCGTTCACCGTGGGACGGGTGCCCAGCGAGGCCACGCCTTCAACGGCCCGCGGTCCCACGCCATGCACGCGCACGGCGAAGATGCCCGCGACCGGCGAGGCGCGCCGGTACAGCCGCAGGTTCGCGGTCGCGAAGCCGAGGGTGCGTCCGAGCCGCTGGCCCTCGATCACGCGGCCGCTGATGCGATACGGCCGTCCGAGCAGCCGTTCGGCCGCAGCGAAGTCGTTGCGCGCCAGCGCTGCGCGCACGGCGGTCGAGCTGACACGCTCGCCCTCGTGCTCGACCGCCGCGACTTCCTCGACCGTGAAGCCGTGGGTGGCGCCGATCTCGCGCAGCATCGCCGGCGTGCCCGTGCGCTGGCGCCCGAAGCGGAAACCCTCGCCGATGACGATGTGGCGGGCGCCCAGCCCCCGGTGCAGCACTTCGTGCGTGAACTGCTCCGCCGGCATGCGCGACAGCTCCGCGTTGAAATGGATCACCACGAAGCGGTCCACCTGCAGCGCCGCCAGCGCCTCGGCCTTCTCACGCAGCCGCATGAGCCGCGGTGGCGCCTGCCGTGGATCGAAGAACTCCTTCGGCGTCGGCTCGAAGGTCATCACGACCGACGGCTCGCCATACTGCCGCGCGAGCGCCCGCAGGCGTGCGATCACGGCCTGGTGGCCGCGATGGAGCCCGTCGAAGCTGCCGATCGTGACGACCGAGCCCTGATGACGGGGACGCAGATTGGCAAGGCCGCGGATCAGCTCCATCGGTGGCCGGCTGGGGGGATGGCTAAAAGGGCTGGAATTATAGGGACTTAAGACGGGCCTGCCCACCGTATTCGACGATCGTCGCGACCTCAGCCCCAAGGGGAGCGGGATTCGCGACGTCGGCGCCGCCGCGGAACCCTGGCTGGAAGCAGGATGCGAGCACCGGGCTCCGGGGATATCCTTAAAAGATGCAGCACGAGTGCGCCCGCCGGCAGCAGCGTGGTCGCACCGGGAGCGAGTTGCCGCAGGCCCGCGCCTTCAACGCCGCGGTGAGGCCTGACATGACGCGTCGAGGCGCACCGGAAGCGATTTGCCACAGGAGCGGGTGCGTACAGCCACTGGTGGACAACCCGCGACCGTTGCCGTAGCGAGACACAAGGGAGGAGCCTGAAGATGCGCCATGCACGCCCGATCTTCGCCAGCGAGGATCATGCACTCTACGACGAGTTCCAGTTCTCTCCCGCAGTGAGGGCGGGCGCTTTCATCTTCATTTCCGGAGTCATTGGCGCCGATGAGCAGGGCAAGGCCTTCGCCGATCCCGTCGATGAATACCACACGACGTTCCGCGCCATCGAGCGCCTGCTCGCAGTCGAGGGCGCGACCATGGCCGACATCGTCGCCCTCGACACCTTCCATGTCTCGAAGGATCTCATCGCAGACCTGCGTGTGTTCAACGAAGTGCGCGCCCGGTACATGCAGGCCCCGAATCCCGCCTGGACCGCGATCGGCGTCGCCTTGCTGGCCATTCCGGGGGCACGTGTCGAGGTCCGGGTGACGGCGTTTCTGGGCAACGCCAGCCAGAGATGATGACCACGACCCGGCTGCGCGTCGCGGAGATCTGGCGCTATCCCGTCAAGTCGATGGGCGGCGAGCAGATTGCGGCAGCCGACGTCGGGCCGCGCGGAATTCCGCTGGACCGCGGCTGGGCCGTCCGGGACGAGAAGGCCGGCGCGATCCGCAGCGCCCGTTACATTCCGCGCCTCCTGCTGTGCAGCGCGCGCTACCTGCCCGGCACCGACGCCGGGCTGGTGCCGCATGTCGAGATCACGCTGCCGGACGGGGCCACCGTCTGTTCCGATGACCGCAGGGTCAATCAACGCCTGTCCGATGCGATCGGCCGGTCGTTGACGCTCTGGTCGCTGAAACCGGTCGACGAGATCGAGCACCTGCGGTTCGGACCCGATGCGCTCGAGACCGGCGACGCGCAGAGCGAGTTGCGCATGCTCTTCGGGCTCACCGACGACGAACCGCTGCCCGATCTGAGTCGCGTGCCGCCCCGGATGCTGCGCGAACTCAGCGAACTGGCCGCGCCGCCCGGCACTTATTTCGATGCCTTCCCGATCGACATCCTCACCACCTCGTCGATCAGATACCTGCAGCGCCACATTCCCGACGTCGATCTGAACGTACGGCGGTTCCGGCCGAATTTCCTGCTCGACGACGACGGCGCCAGCGACGAGGTGCGCGAGCGGGAGTGGGTCGGCCGCAGCCTGCGCCTCGGGGCGGCCGAATTCGACGCCGTGATGGAATGTCCGCGCTGCACGATCATCGCCGCGGAGCAGCCCGGCGGCGTGGTCCGTGACTCCCGCATCACACGCACCATCGTGCGCGTGATGCGCCAGTGCATCAGCGTGTACTGCAACGTGCGGCAGCCGGGACGGGTGGCCGTCGGCGACACACTGATCGTGTGAAGAAAGTCCCCGATTTCCTCGTCAGCAGTGATGACACCTCGCGAGTCTACGGCGGCGGCGCGACCTTGAGATCGTGGTAGCGCAGGCCCGACATCCAGAGGACCGCGAAGTAGAGCGCGACGCCGCCGCCCACGCAGGCCCCGAGCCGGAGCATGCGCGTCACCGGCGAGAACGTGCTCCACGCCACCCAGTCGCCCGCCGCGAACCACAGGAAGGCCGCCAGCGCGGCGTTCGCGATCACGAGCTGCGGCCAGAGCCGGCGCCAGCGCGTCGAAGGGGCGTAGACGCCCGCGCGCCTGAGGCCGCGGTACAGCAGCGTGCTGTTGAGGATGGCCGAGAGGCCGGTCGAGAGCGCGAGCAGCGCATGCGGCGCGACGAAGCCGGCGAGGTACACGGGCACGACGACGGCGACGTTGAACGCCATGTTCGCGCCCAGGGAGATCATGCCGACCTTGACCGGTGTCTTCGTGTCCTGGCGCGCGAAGTAGCCCGGCGCCAGCACCTTGACGAGGCTGAAGCCCAGCAGCCCGAGCGCGTAGGCCATCAGCGCCCAGGCCGTCATCTGCACGTCGCGGGCCGTGAACTCGCCGTAGCCGAAGATGGTCGCTGTCAGCGGACCCGCGAGCGCGAAGAGACCGACCACGGCGGGCATCGCGATCACAAACGTGAGCCTGAGCGCCCAGTCCAGCGTCGCCTGGAAGCTCTCCACGGACTTCGCCGCGTGCTGCGCCGAGAGCCCCGGCAGGATCACGGTGCCGAGCGCGATCGCGAACACGCCCATCGGGAACTCCACGAGGCGGTCCGCGTAGTACATCCAGGCGATGCTGCCCGTCGCCAGGAACGAGGCGATCACCGTGTCGAGCAGCAGGCTCACCTGCGCCACCGACGAGCCGAAGATGCCCGGCAGCATGAGCCGGCCGATGCGGCGCACGCCTTCGTGGTGCCAGGCCCAGCGCGGCCGCACCAGCAGACCGAGCCGGGCGAGCGCCGGATACTGCGCGACGAGCTGCGCGACGCCCGAGACGAACACGCCGATGGCGAGCACGAGCCCCGGATTGCCGAAGTACGGCGCGATCACGACCGCGAACAGGATCATGACGAGGTTCATCAGCGTCGAGTTGAACGCCGGCACCGCAAAACGGCCGTAGCTGTTCAGCACGCCGCTGCCGAGCGCGGTCAGCGAGATGAACAGCAGGTACGGGAACGTGAAGCGCAGCATCTCGACGGCCATGTCGAAGCGGCTGCCGTCGTGGCGGAAGCCCGGCGCGAACAGGTAGATCAGCACGGGTGCGGCGACGACGCCGATCACCGTGACGATGAAGAGCGCGACACCGAGTGTGCCGCTCACGCCCGCGACCAGTGCGCGCACTTCCTCGGGCGGGCGCTGTACGCGGTACTCGGAGATCACGGGCACGAAGGCCTGCGAGAACGCGCCCTCCGCGGTCAGGCGGCGCAGGAAGTTCGGGATCTTGAACGCCACGAGAAAGGCGTCCATCAGGGTCCCTGCGCCGAAGGCCTGCGAATAGACCATGTCGCGCAGGAGCCCCGTGACGCGCGAAATCAGCGTCATGGCGCCGACCAGGCCGGTGCTGCGCAGGAATCCGCGACTCATCGCGTGCCGCCCGCCGGCCCTTGGCCCACGGGTCGTCGGCTGGAGGCGCCGCCACCCGCGGGCCGCAATCGCCGCACCGGACAGTGGCCGGACGACAGGGCCGGCGACCCGCCAAAGCTCTGGTGGACGCGGGCGCTGTCGGCGGTTCTCATGGGGCGGGGACTATAGCCCATCGAGGGGCACCCCGCCCGTTGACAACCCCCTGTTCCGTCAGCAGAATGCGCGGCTCTCAGAAACCCCGCACGGAGTAGCCGTGGCCAATTCGAAATCCGCCGAGAAGCGCGCCCGGCAGGCGATCGCGAACCGCGCGCGCAACGTCGCGCAGCGCTCGACCGTCCGCAACACCATCAAGAAGGTCGTAGCCGCCATCCACGCGGGCGACAAGGAGCAGGCCGCCGCCGCGCTGAAGGCCGCCGAGCCCGTCATCGACTCGATGGCCACCAAGGGCATCATCCACAAGAACAAGGCCGCGCGGCACAAGAGCCGGCTCGCGCAGGGCGTCAAGGCGCTCGCGAAGTAAGTCGCGTTTCTCCGCCCTCTGTTTGCGCAAGGCCGGTCACTGACCGGCCTTGTCGTCTGCGGCCCCCGGGCCCGTGCCGAACCCTGTGTCGTAGCGCTCGCCGAACAGCAGATCGAAGCTGAGACCCAGCCGCAGGCAGGCGTCGCAGCGCCGCTCGGGCCGCAGGGATTCCGCCCAGAACATGCCCACCCCGGCCTCGATGAAAAACCACTCACGCCAGACGGAGTGCCGGTAGGTCAGACCGAAGCCCCGCAGGTCCGGCTGCAGCCCGTCCGTCTCGCCGCGTACCGACGCCTCGAGGCGCAGCGCGCTGGCATCACTGAGCTGCCGGAACAGCGCCACGCGGGATTTCCAGCGCACGCCCGCGGTGGCCTCGGCGAACGTGGCCGAGTTCGCCCAGCGCAGCAGCAGGTCATCGCGCAGCGACCAGTCGGCGTCCACGGCCTGGGTGACGCCAGCGCCATCCGCGTTCTCCCAGAACGCCGTCGAACGCAGCCCCACCCGCACGCGCCGCAGGGGATACGCGTAATAGCGGTAACGGTACTTGAGGTAGGGATTGAGGGGTGTGGCGAACTGCAGTCCCGCGCTCAGGTCGGTGCGCGCATTGCGGCCGATGAACTGGCCGTAGTTGATGCCCGCATACCACGTGGAGTCGAGCCCTTCGTCGGAAAAGGAGCCCGGCAGGAAATCCACATCGTCGAGGTCGTCGTTCAGGTAGCGGTCCGCCGGCTCGCGCCCGGCCACGGCATCGAAGCGCTCACCCAGGATCGGCAGCGGCAGGTGGGCCCGCAGGCTGACGTCCAGCGGCAGTTTATCGCGCTCGTCCCAGACCAGCCCGGCGCCCGCGCGCCCGTAGGCCTGACCGTAGGACTCCGAGAACTCGCGCGCACCGCCGAACAGACCGTCGAACCAGCGTGAGGCCGTGCAGACACCGCGGAACACGCCGACGCGCATGCGATCGATCGCGGCCGGATCGTCGCCGGCCTCACCGAGGCAGGGATCCACGGCGCGCGTGGCGCCCTCGGCTGGCGCGGCGGCCGCGCCGAGCGGCGGCCCCACGCCATCGGCCGCCGCAAGGGCCGGAGCCATCAGCAGCATCGCGAGACTCCGGCATGCGAGCCCACGGGCGTTCAGACGCAACGCCGTCTCGGGCGTGACCGGCACGGGGCCCCCGGCGGCCCGCCGGTCACGCATGCGCC
Source organism: uncultured Steroidobacteraceae bacterium (assembly GCA_964459405.1). GTDB lineage: Bacteria > Pseudomonadota > Gammaproteobacteria > Steroidobacterales > Steroidobacteraceae > CAYWMY01. Next base: position 7,239 of record CAYWMY010000057.1, read on the forward strand.
AGCCGACGCCACGCGCGATGCGGGCCCGACCGGATACCACCGACCGTGGCCCCGAGGCCGTGCATCAACGCGCGCTTCCCGCGAGCAGCTGGCGAGCCTGCGCCACGCGCTCGCTGTGGCGCATTTCCTCGCGGCCGTTCTGGCGCAGCAGCTTCGCGACTTCCGCGTCGGGCTCGGCCTCCGCCCAGGCCAGATAGATCCGCTCACCATCGACCTCGGCATCCACGAGCATGCCCAGGAACTCATCGCTCGCAGGGTAGCTCCCGGCCACCTGCACGAAAGGGTTCTCGGCGGCTGGCGGCAGCGTGAACGCCGCGCCACCCTTGATCTCGATGGCCTTCAGCACGCGGTGCGCATGGCCGCGTTCTTCCTGGCCGTTACGTCGCAGCAGCGTCGCCGCCTCGCCATCGACGCTGGCCGCGAGGCCCTCGTAGAAGACTTCGCCGAAGCCCTCGATCAATGCGAGCACCTGCAGATCCGTGACCGACAGCGGCCGCCGGCTCTTGAGCAGATCGAAGGCCTCGAAGGCCTGGAGCGGATAACCCGATGGAAGTGTCGCCATGTGAACCCCCCTCGCAGCCATAACGTGCCGCGCGGACATGGTAAGGCAGGCCGTGTACGACCGGGTACGGCGCGGGACCCGCAGGCCCGGTGGCGCCCCGTGGTGCGCGCCGGCACCGCCGCGGCGCCGTGTGCGCCCCGCAACACACCGCCCGGCACGCGCCTTGAAGGGCCATCCGGCTGCAGGCTATCTTGGCCCGCGTCATCAGCCAGAGTTCCCTGCATGAGTCTCAAGACGACCGACCTCTACGATCGCCACGGCGAAGCCGCGCGCGTGCTGCAGCCCGTGTTCCAGGATCTGGGCGGCCGGCCCGCCTTCAACGGTGTGGCCGTCACCGTCAAGTGTTTCGAGGACAACTCGCGCATCAAGGAACTGGCGGCCACACCCGGGCACGGCAAGGTCATGGTCGTCGACGGCGGTGGCAGCCTGCGCTGTGCGCTGCTCGGCGACCTCATCGCCGCGGATGCCGTCAGGAATGGCTGGGAGGGCCTCGTCATCGACGGCTGCGTGCGCGATTGCGCCGCGCTGCGCGAACTGCCCATCGGCATCCGCGCGCTGGCCGCGACTCCACGCAAGTCCACGCGGCGCAATGAGGGACAGACCGGCATCGAGATCCAGATCGGCGGCGTAGTCTGCCGCAATGGCGATCGCGTCTATGCAGATGAGGACGGCGTGCTGCTGCTCGACAGCGCGGTCGTCCAGGGGATCGGCCCGTAGCCGCGGGCGGACAGCTCCCCTCGCGATGGGCGGCGCCCGCTCGAGGCGTACGGAACCCGGGCTAGCTGCGCCAGGGCAAGTCCATCGCCGTGCCGTCCGGCAGCCTGACGGTGCCACCGATCGGCATGGCGCTGACGAAGACGCTCTCGGTCTCCGCGAAGATCTGGTGCACCAGCGATGCTGGCAGGATCAGTGTGTCGCCGGCCTGGTAGCGGACCTCGCGATCGGCCACGGTCGCCCGGCCGCTTCCGGACAGGAACACCACCACCTCCTCCGTATCGTGGCTGTGCGGCGGCGTCGCCGAGTGGGCATCCATGCGCCCGTGCCACACCTCGACCTGCCGCGCCCCGCTCGAGGGCGTGGCCACGCCAGCGATGTGGTTGCCCTGCATGCTGTGCACCTGATTCTGCTCTCTGCGGAAGACGGACATGGCTCGACCCCCCTGAAGTTCGCGACGCACACCTGCCATTCCCGGCAGCCCCGTGTCCTTCGCCATGCAGCCCCGACGCAGGCCGGCTGACGCCCTGATCGATGGACGCGTGGCCTCACTCGAAACGACGGCAGGCTCCTGAGCGAGAGCAGGGATGCTATGCCCGTCCCGGCGGAGCTGGCAAACGTAACGCGGACCCTCCGACCTGCGTGCCGGGTTCCGCATTCGCAGCGCGCACCAGATCCTTCAATGGAGGCATGCGCGGACCGCATGGAAACGATTCACCGGCACCGCCAGTACCCGGGTCCTGCTGGCTCTGGTGAGTGGCTGCGCACACATGAACAGGTGCGAGCGGAATACCGCATTGGGCGCGGCAATCGGCGGCGTCACGGGTTCGGTTCTCACCGATGGCAGCACCGTCGGCACCGTGTCGGCGCCGTGACGGGCGGCGTGATTGGCTGTCGCAGCACCAGGGATGGCTGCTGAAACGATCGCCATGCCGTCCGGCTCGTCCGTCACGGTGGCGGAGCGCCGCCGGCGGCCTTCAGATCCTCGTAGTTCACCCACCAGATGAAATCCGCGGGCAGCAGTGGAATCTCGGGCTGCACAACACCGGGCATGCGTTTCTCGGGCGGCACCTCGATCTCGGTCGGCGACACGATCACGTAGGGTAGCGGCATCCGGCGGATCACCTTCTTCGGCAGGCCCAGACCGTACTCGACGTGGCCCCCGCCCGTGAGCGTGACCATGATCCTGTCCGCGCCGCGCGCACTCTGCAGATAGTCGACGACGCGCTCCGCCATCGATTCCTCCCAGAGCTGTTGCACGCGGAAGAAGGCGTCGAAGTCCCCGCCGGTCGGCCGGTGCGCGCGATACACGGCGAGCAGCAGCGCGCGCTGGAAGGGATCGGGTGCGCCCAGCTCCGGGAGCTGCCGGCGCAGCTCGTCGGGCAGCGCCTCCAGTCCGAGCCGCTTCACGGCGTCCTGCAGCTCCCGCGACGGATTCAGCGCGATCACGTCGATGCGCCGCTCACGCGCGAAGGCGAGGATGTCGCGGTAGTAGGCGAAGTCCAGGCCCCAGGTCCTGCGCCACTCGACGGCCTCCAGGAACTCGGGTTCACCGAGTTCACCCCGGCTCCAGCGATCCAGGATCGCCTGCTGCGGCCGGCGGAACATCTCCATGCCGATCGCGATACGGCCGGGAAAGCGACGCTCGAGTTCACGCAGGATCTGCAGCTGGACGCGATGCGCCTGGAGGTTGTCGTGCGTCTCGCCGATGCACACCAGCCGCGCGCCGGAGACCATGTCCATCAGTCCGTCGAAGGATACGGCGAGACCTGTGGCCACGTGCACGATGTCGCCGGGTACTGGCCTGCTTTCGGGTGGATACGGCAGCTCCGATCCGACTTCGTGCGCACGCGGCGCCGCCTGGACCGCGGGCCACGTCGCGCCACAGACCGCGAACAGCAGCAACATGATCCGCAGCGTCAGCGTGCGGCGCATCGACCTGCGCCCCGTATCGCGCGGACGCGTGGTCGCATGCGCCGACCGGAACTCGCGCGTCATGGAGCCGCGCAGGGCGCGCAACATGGCGCGTGGCACGGGCGAATTTCCTCTCGTTGCTCCGCGTCGGGAACGACCTCGATGAAGCGTCGTTCACATACGCACGGAGCCCGCAGCGTCACGCAGCAGGGCATTGCCGTCAAGCGGCCGGGATGCCCCGTGTCCGCCAGCCGGCCTGTCTCTGGCCGTCAGGCCGCTGGCGAGTGTCCGGTCGATCGCGTGGATGGGCATCGCTGCTCCTCGGCGGGCATCTCGGCGGCAAGACGCGGGTACCGATACCAGAGGCTTTCTGCATGGCAGTGCGAGCCCGGTATGAACCGCGTGACAGTGACATCGTCGCTGCGCCAGTTCACGACCCGTGAGCCGTCAATGGACTTGAGCAGATTGACATCGGTCCCACCCCCACCGATCAACAGGATTGAGGTGCGGGCATGTGCGTGAGGCTCATTGAAGAACCGGAGAGTCGGCTCGTCGTAGAGCGCGGGACAACTGCAGCGGTCGTCAACACGATCTCCGGATGACACAACGCGACAGCGCCTGAAGCTCGACGAAGTGCGACGACCGGCGGCGTCGACGAATGTCAATGTGATTGACTCACGTGCCTGCTTGAAAGACACCCAGGCCGAGTCTGCCGAAATCGTCGGGCACGTCTGCTTCCAGGTCGCAGGGCCAGTGGGGCTCTTCGAGTGCGCCATTGCCGTGAAGACGCCGGCCCGGGAAGGCGGTTCACCTGCCTCAGGCGGAAACGAAGCCGCTCCCGCGTTGCTGTATGTGCCCTGAAGATCGGGACACCTGTCAGCCTCGCTCATTGTCACCCGCCCGCCAACGCGCCAATCCGGCCGCAGGATCGGCCTGCCGCCGACCAGGCCTCTTCGACAGCAGGCCCGCAGGCCAGGGCGCGACGCCTTCCGGGTCGCGCCCTTCACGCACGACCGGACGTCGTCACTCCTCCGCGCCGACGACCCGGTACGCCACCGCGCCCAGCACGGCGCCCGCGATCGGCGCCACCCAGAACAGCCAGAGCTG
>CAYWMY010000058.1:0-11408 GCA_964459405.1 uncultured Steroidobacteraceae bacterium
AACGCGTCGCGCACGAGACGGGCCGGCGGCCGGAGGGTCCCGTCCGCCTGCTCACGCAGCTCAGGACCTTCGGCCACTGCTTCAACCCCGTGAGCTTCTATTACTGCTTCGACGCGGCGGACCGGCGCGTCGAGACCGTGGTCGCCGAGATCACGAACACGCCCTGGAAGGAACGCCACGCCTATGTGCTGCCGGCCGACCGCGGCGAGCGACGCGCGAGCAGCCTGCGCTTCCGCTTCGGCAAGGACTTCCACGTCTCCCCCTTCATGCCCATGGACATGGACTACGACTGGCGCTTCACGGCGCCCGGCGCCGGGCTCGCCGTGCACATGGAGAACCGGCGCGAAGGGGCGCTCGTCTTCGATGCCACGCTGGCGCTCCGGCGCCGCGAGATCACGGGTGCGAGCCTCGCCGCCGCACTCGCGCGCTACCCGTTCGCGACCCTCGAAGTGGTGCGGGCGATCTACTGGCAGGCGCTGCGGCTGTGGCTGAAGCGCACCCCCTTCTACGACCACCCCGGCCGACACGATCCCGCCCACCCCGTTCCGGAGCAGACACCATGAGCGACACGACCCTGATCGACCGTGCCCGGCCCGCGCCGCGCGCGAACCGGCTCGGCACCACCGCCCGGCAGCTGGTCCTGTCACGCCTCGCGCGTCTGAGCCACGGCCGGCTCAGGCTGCGCGAGCAGGGAGAAGTGCTGCAGTTCGGCGGAGCCGCGCCCGGCCCCGAGGCCTCACTCACCGTGCTGGACCCGGCCTGCTACGCCGAGCTCGCCTTCGGCGGGTCGATCGGCGCGGCGGAATCGTGGATGCTGGGTCACTGGCGCACGGACGACCTCACTGTGCTGCTGCGTCTGATGCTCCGCAACCGCGAGGTGCTGGATGGCCTGGAGACGGGCCTCGCCCGGCTGTCAGCGCCGCTCAGGCTCGCCGCACACTGGTTGCAGCGCAACACCCGTGCGGGCAGCCGTCGCAACATCAGCGCGCACTACGATCTCGGCAACGAGTTCTTCCGGCTGTTCCTCGACGAAACGCTGATGTACTCCTGCGCGCTGTTCGAGCGGCCGGACATGACTCTCGCCGAGGCCTCGACCGCGAAGCTCGAGGCCGTCTGCCACAAGCTCGGCCTCGGCCCGCAGCATCACGTGCTCGAGATCGGCACGGGCTGGGGCGGTTTCGCGCTGCACGCGGCGGGACGCCACGGCTGCCGCGTGACGACCACGACGATCTCGCCGAGCCAGCGTGCACTCGCCCTCGAACGCGTGCGCGCGGCCGGGCTCGAGGACCGCGTGACCGTGCTGCTCGAGGATTACCGCGACCTGCGCGGCCAGTTCGACCATCTGGTGTCCATCGAGATGATCGAGGCGATCGGCCATCGCCAGTACGACGAGTTCTTCCGGCGCTGTGCTGCGCGGCTGGTCCCGGGTGGTCGCATGCTGCTGCAGTCGATCACCATCGCCGACCGCCACTACGAACGTGCACGCGACGAGGTGGACTTCATCAAGCGCTACATCTTCCCGGGCAGCTGCATTCCGTCCCTGGGCGCGCTGGTGCAGTCGATCGCCGCCACGGGCCACCTGGACGTCGAGCACCTCGAGGACATCGGGCCGCACTACGCAACGACGCTCGCACACTGGCACAGGAGCTTCCTCGCGAACCTGCCGGGCGTGCGCGCACTCGGTTATCCAGAGACCTTCTGCCGCATGTGGGAGTTCTATTTCTGCTACTGCGAGGCCGGCTTCGCGGAGCGCGCGCTCGGGGACGTGCAGATCGTGCTGCGTCGCGCCTGATTGCTGCGCGCGGCCGGTACCCGCAATGGCGCCATCCCGGGATCCGCCGGGAGTATAGTCGGCCCGTTGACTGCCGAAGGCCGCCATCACGCGAACCATGCACACGCGACCGGACCAGACACGCACCCGCGGCGAGCCATTCCGCCCGTTCTTCTGGGTGGATGCCCGGTTCCGGGTGTGTGCCTGGCCCGAAGTGACCGCACGGGCCTGCCACCGCTCGGCGCGGGCCACGATCGGGCGTTACTGCTGGGAGGTGGTCGGCCGGCGCGCGTGCGTCCGGCGAGGGGGCCCGTGTGCGGCCTGTCCGATCCTGGAACCCGGCGCCTCCGGTCGGTCCGGGCCAGTGGATACCTTCGACCCGCCACCGGACCGGTGTGCCGCGCTGCCACTGGCCGGGCGCGATCGCGAGGCTATCGTCTGGCTGCCTCTGTCACGCGTGGCGCGAGGAACCACCGGCAGCGCACGCACCGAGGCGCTGGTGCTGCGCGGTGCACTCGCCGCGCGGCTCGATTCCATCGAGAGCATGCTCGACGGGCTGCGACGCGCATGCGGTGCCGACGACTGCGAGCTGTTCCTGGTCACCGACTCCGGACGCGAGGTCTATCTCGTCGACTGCGCCGGCCGGGATCGCGACGCATTCCTGGAACAGACCCGCATGCCCCTCGGCACCGGCTATCCGGGAACGGTCGTGATGACCCGGAAGCCCATGTTCACGAACCGCTTCCAGCAGGACCAGCTGTTCCTGCGCGATGCGGTCAAGCGTCGCGGCATCCATTCCTTCCTCGGCTTCCCGTTGCTGCAGGCGAGCAGGCCGATCGGCTATGTGGGCCTTGGCTGGCGCCACGAAACGGTGCCGATGGACTGGAGCCTCAGGCTGCTCAGCGACGTCGAGCCGCTGCTGCCACTGGCCCTGCGGAACCGGCCGGCCTCAACGGGCGATGCCGGTGTGACCGTGGATCTGACTCTGCGCTGCTTCGGTGCGTTCGAGATCCAGCGTGACGGTCGTCCGGTGTCGCTGACGGCTTTCCCGCGCCGCAAGGCGATCGAACTGCTGAAGATCCTCGTCCTGCAGCGCGGGGTACCGACGCACCGCGACCAGCTCATCGAGCTGCTGTGGCCGGGCGTGACGCCACACGCCGGCGTGAACCGTCTGCACGGTGTCCTGAACGTGCTGCGCTCACAGCTCGAACCCGGACGGCGGCACGGTGCTTCCTCATACGTGATCAGCCGCGACGACCGGTACCACTTCGATACCGATGCGCGGCACACGGTGGACCTGTACGAGTTCCTCGATCTGGTCGCGGATGCCCGCCGCACCCGACGCCGCGGGGACGAGGAGGTGGCCGTCGGACGGCTGGAAGAGGCGATCGGCCTGTATCGCGGGAACCTGTTCGCCGACACTGACGACAACGAGCTCGTCGACCTGCACCGTGTCCGGCTGCGGCACACCTACCTCGATGCCGTGCGGACGGTGGCGGGCTGGAAACGGCGGCAAGATGCGCGCGCGGACGGCATCCGCGTGCTGCAGACCGCGCTGACGCTGGAACCGGATGCCGTCGACCTGCAGGAGATGCTCATTTCCGAGCTGCTGGCCGCGGGACGCCTCTCGGAGGCCCGGCAGCAATACGAGAGCTGTCGTGTCGCTCTGCGCCGCTACCTCGACATGGAGCTGCCGCCGCGTACCCGCACGCTGACCCGGCTTCTCGACTGACCCGATCCGCGCACGCGCGGCGGTGCGGCTGCGCGCCCGGCGCCCGTGAACAGGCCGAGCGCGATCATGACTGCGGCGCTGCCCGGCAGCAGCAGGATCAGCAGGCCCCAGTCGAACTGCAACCTGCCGGTCACTGGATCGAAGCGCAGACAGCGCAGCACAGTGCGCCCGGGAATGCTGTACATGGCAACGAACCGGCCGCGCAGATCCCAGAGCAGCTCACGCAGACGCGGCCGTTCACCCACCGCGCCGGACAGCGCGCGCAGGACACGTCCCCGGTCGACCCCGACCAGCAGTGCCTCGTGATCGTACAGCCGCGTGTCGGGGTCCGGCTGGAAACGGAACCCGAGCGCATCGGTGATGCGCTCGACCTGCTCCGCAGTGGTCACCGCAAACGACCAGCCGGGCGCATCCAGCACATTGAACGCCCGCGCCTGCGCGCGCAGGTCAGTGACGGTCTCGGTATCGTCCAGAGTCAGCGCCAGCACGCGGTAATCCCGTTCGAGGCCACCGACCGCGCCGATCGCGTCGCGTATCCCTTCGAGGAACGGCGTGCAGATGCCGGGACAGCGCCGATAGTAGAAGGTCAGCAGCAGCGGCTGGTCCCGCCAAAGCTCGGACAGTCGTAGCTGCCGGCCATCGTCCAGCGTGACCCGGATGTCCGGCAGCATGCGGCCTGTCAATCGATGTTCCACCATGGCCGGCGTATCCGCCGGCAGTGCCGCAGCCCACGCTGGCAGCAGTGCGCCCGCGGCGACCAGCGCCGCCGCCAGGACACCGCTGCCCGGCGCCCGACACATCACATTCCGGCCCGCACGATCCTGAGCCAGCGTTTCCCGGTTTCCATCAGGTACAGCGCGAATCCGGCCAGGAACGCCGCTGCGGATCCGGCACCCGCCGCGGCCCAGAGTGAGGCGAAGCCGAGATCCGGGGGATAGAACGCGTACCGGCGCGGTACCGAATAGGCGCCGGAGAGATAGAAGGTGGCGAACAGCCCATAGGCGCCGATCACCATCAGCGCCACGGCAACGCGCTCTGCCGTGGCACGTTCCGCGATGCCGGCCCGCTCCTGGGCATGGTGGTAGAAGTAGCCGGTGACCATGAACACCAGGCCGGCCAGCATGTAGGTGTGGAAGTGCGCCGGCACCCACAGCGTGTTGTGCAGCCGCACGTTGACGCTGATCGTCGAGTCGATCAGCGCACCGATGCCGCCGATGGCCCATCCTGCGAGCCCGAGGAACATCAGCATCGAGGCCAGGTTCCAGCGCATGCGGGCGCGATAGACGAGCAGCAGCGCGCCGAAGATCGTCACGACGGCGGACGGTACGGCGCTCGCATAGGAAGCGATCTGGCCGATGGTCTGCAGCACTCCGGGCTGCACGAAATCCATGTACAGGTGGTGGAAGTATGCGACCAGCACGATCAGCAGCACCGTGTTCCAGGCCAGCGAGACGATCCGGTTCATCTTCCACGGACGGCCGGCATACGCGGGCAGCGTCTCGTAGACGACGCCGACGCCCAGGTACATCGCGAGGTTGACGATCGTATGTCCGAAGAAGAATGTGAGGTTCTTCATCAGCAGCGGATCACTGCCGGGCCCGCCCAGCAGCTCGACGAAGAACAGCACCAGCAGGATCACGCCGGACAGCAGCGCGGCCACGCCCGCGATCAGGCTCACCGCGGAGATGAGCACGAGCGGCGGCACCTCCGGCTGCGTGCGGCCCGCGAGATAGTGCCAGGCCAGCGCCTGCGGCAGCGTGTAGCGCCGGGCGATCGCACGCAGCAGATCGAGGCTCCAGACGAGCCAGGTCGCGCCGAGCACCGTGAGTGACAGCAGAAACACGACCGACGACCAGGCCGGCCACTCACCCTGGAACGGCAGCGGATACAGGAAGTACCAGCCCGCTGCGAAACGACCCAGGAACACGCTCGCGAGCAGCAGCGCGACGCCGGCCAGCGTACCCGCGATCGCGAAGCGTCCGACGGCTGCCGACGGCGCGACGTAGCGCGAGAGCGCCTGGCTGGTGCAGGCCATCGCGGCCACGTACCAGACACCGGCCATGCCGAGGCCGTGCAGCGTCATCATCGGATAGAACCACGACTGCAGGCCCTCGAGCCCGCCCGCCTGTACCGTGCGCATGAAGATGCCGAGCAGCACCAGCACCGGGAACAGGATGAACGTGATCAACATCCAGTGGGCAATGCCCGGGTTCCTGCTGTCCATATCCTCTCCAACTCCGAGTGACACACCGCCGCGATGACTGCCGCCGCGCCTGGACGCCTCAAAGCACCGTGACGAGACCCTGCATCAGATGGTGTCCGGCGGCGCAGAACTCGAGACACAGCACGCGGTACTCGCCGGGAGCACCCAGGCGTACCCGCAGGCGGTTGAAATAGCCGGGCATGGCCTGGGTCTGGGCGACGATCTGGCGCTCCGGCCCGTACAGGCCGAAGCCATGGTTGACGTCGAGACTCGTGACCCGGAACTCGATGACCGCGCCGGCGGGCAGTTCGAGGTTCGAGATTCGCGCCACGTGCCCGAGATCCTCGACGCTCGTGATCGGTGCATCGGAGAACACGAAGTCGAACTGGCGCGCCGCGACGTACACGACGCGGTCAGCGTCGGTGTCCGCCGTGGCGTACGGCGCGCGCGGCAGCGTCGCCGCGAGTGCGCCGATGGCCATCGCCAGCGCGACGATGAACAGCACCCGGCGCATCCCGTAGGCACGGTGCGTGTCGACGTCGGCTGGACGCCGCGTGCTGCGGCCGATCCAGACGAACACGAGCACGACGACGGCCGCCAGCGCCGCGAACAGCCGCAGGACGGCCGACTGCGCCGTGGCAAGATCCGGCCGGGGCATCGGGGCCAGTGCCCCGTGCGCGACGCCTGGGGTAACCGAGGCCGCAGCGATGTGCTCCAGCACGGCCCGTGCCTCGGTCTCGCTCAGGCCGAGATTCGGCATCACGATCTGGTTGAACTGCCGGACCAGCGCAGTCACGACCGGATCGCCTTCGGCGATCAAGGACTCGGGCGCGGTGATCATGCGCAGGAGCCATTGCCCGGAGCGGCGCTCGCTGACGCCCTGGAGGTCGGGCCCGACGCGGTGACCCGCACCGATGCTGTGGCATGCGGCACACTTCTGTTCGAACAGCACACGGCCCTGCGCTGCCGCTGTGGTGCCGGCCGCGGCCTCGGCCCGATCGACCATCGTGCCGAAACACATGAGTATCAGAGCCTGCAGCAACGCGAACCGCCAGCGCATAAACCCTCCGGGACCCGATCACCCCGGGCAGGACGCTACAACGCTGCGCTTACACCGTACTTACATGCGGCCAGGCGAGCCCGGGAGGGGCAGGCCCGGCGCCCCACCGGCCACCATCCCGCGCCCGGACGGTCCACTGGCAGCCGCTGAGCCGGATATTGCGGAGTCCCGCCGGCGCACGAACGTCGGAACCTCGATCGGCACCTCGGCCCTGGCGTCGCCTGCATGACCGCGCTGTGCACCCCCTGGCGCACCGATCCCTTAAGATCCGGGGAGTCGGCCGCGCGAAACCCGGCCGTTGGATGTGGAGAGTCAGTGCAGCCATGAATGCAACGGATCTGACCGCGCCGCGATCAGGCTGGGTCCCGCTCTTTCGCGATCATGTGCGCACGCACAGGGCGGCCGCTGCCGCACTCGCGGTCGCGCTGTTCGCGGCCCTCGCGCTGCTGGTCCAGGGCGTCGTCGGCGGTGCCGACGACGGTGGCGCGTCCGGTCTGCGCTATGCCCTGCTGGGCGGTGCGCTCGGCTTCGTCTCGACCGCGTTCGGCGCCGCGCCCGCGCTCGTGCTGCGCGGCATCTCACAGCGCCTGGAGGACAGCCTGCTCGGCCTCGCGGCCGGCATGATGCTGGCCGCAAGCGCGTTCTCGCTGCTCATGCCGGGCCTCGCCACCGGCACCGATCTGCTGGGCCGCGAATCGGCCGGTGTCGGGATCGTGGTGTTCGGCATGGCGCTCGGTGTGCTGCTGATGCTCGGGCTCGACCAGTTCACGCCGCACGAACACGACAAGACCGGGCCCTGCGGCCCTGGCTACGAGCGCTGCGAACGCATCTGGCTGTTCGTGTTCGCCATCGCCCTGCACAACCTGCCCGAGAGCATGGCGATCGGCGTGAGCTTCGCCCGCGGCGACCTCGCCGTCGGCGTGCCCGTGACGACCGCGATCGCGCTGCAGAACCTGAAGGTCTCGCCGTGGCGCTCGCCATGCGCGGTGCCGGCTTCGCGCCCGGGCTCGCCGTGACGGTTGCGATGGCGACGGGCCTCCTCGAACCCCTCGGGGCCCTGCTCGGCATCGTGCTCGCAAGCGGTGTCCCGCTGGCCTATCCGATCGGTCTCGCCCTTGCGGCGGGTGCGATGATCTTCGTGGTCTCGCACGAGGTCATCCCGCAGACCCATCGCAACGGCCACCAGACACCCGCCACGCTGGGCCTGATGCTGGGCTTCGCACTGATGATGTCGCTGAACACCCTGCTCGGCTGAGCGTCCGAATCATGGAGAAGCCATCTTGAGCACGATACCCCCGGAGCAGCAGCACGCAATCCTCGTGATCGGCCTGTACGCGGCCTTCGCCGATGGCAGGAAGGACGACCGCGAGCGTGAGGAACTGCGCCGCATCGCCGAGTCGCTTGCCACCCGGTCCGGTGCACCGGACCTGGCCCGACTCTATCAGGACGTGCTGCTCAAACGCATGACGCTCGAAGCCGCGGCGGCCGCATTGCGCGAGCCCGCAGAGCGCCAGCTCGCCTATGAGCTCGCCGTCTGTGTCTGCGACGCCGATGGCCGGCAGCAGGACGCGGAGCGCCGGTTCCTGGCGGGGCTGAAGACCCTGCTGCAGCTCGATCCCGCGCAGACCGCCGAGTTCGAGCGCGAGGCCGACGCGGTCCTGGATCTGTGTGAGGTGGCGGCACCTGCTGCGGGATCTGCGGCAGCGCCCGGTGCGGCGCCCGCGGCAGTGTCTCCTGCAAAGTCTCCCTCAGCGGCTGCTGCCACGACGGCGGGTTCCGCTGCGGCGTCCGCTGCAGCGGCAACCCCGCCGCCGCAACCGTCACCGGCCGAACTCGACAAGACCATCCTCAACTATGCGCTGCTGAACGGCGCTCTGGAGCTGCTGCCGCAGTCCTGGGCATCGATGGCCATCATTCCGCTGCAGATCAGGATGGTCTACGGCATCGGCAAGTCGCACGGCGTCGAACTCGACCAGGGCCACATCCGTGAGTTCATCGCTGCGGCCGGCGTCGGCCTGACCTCGCAGTATCTCGAGCAGTTCGGCCGCAAGCTGCTCGGTGGACTGCTCGGCAAGGCAGGCGGCAAGTCCTTCGGCAGACTCGGAGGCGCCGCCACCGGAATGGCGTTTTCCTTCGCCACCACCTATGCGCTCGGACAGCTTGCCCGGCGCTATTACGCGGGCGGCCGGGTCATGACGACGCCCATGCTGCGCGAGACATTCAGCCAGCTGCTGGAACCGGCCCGGCAGATGCAGGCTCAGTACCTGCCGCAGATCCGGCAGCAGGCCGGGACCCTCGACCTCGGGCGCGTGATGGCCATGGTGCGCGGCACCCCCTGACGCAGACCCCAACGGCCGCTTTCAAACAAGGAGTACACCATGAGCTGGACGCAGAGCACCTCGGATCGCTACAGCAAGCTCTCGATCGGCCTGCACTGGATCATTCTGCTGCTGCTCGCCGCGGTCTACGCCTGCATCGAATTGCGGGAGCTCTATCCGAAGGGAAGCGATCCACGCGAAGCACTCAAGGTGTGGCATTTCATGCTGGGCCTGTCCGTGCTCGCGCTCGTCGTGCTGCGCCTGGGCGCACGCATCGCCGCTCCGGCCCCCGCCATCAGGCCCGATCCGCCCAACTGGCAGAAGATCCCGGCCGTGCTCGTGCACCTGGCACTCTACGTATTCATGATCGCGATGCCATTGGCCGGCTGGCTGATCCTGAGTGGCGAGGGCAAGCCGGTGCCGTTTTTCGGGCTGCAGCTTCCGGCGCTGATCGGCGAGAACAAGGACCTGGCGAAGTCGATCAAGGAGCTGCATCAGCTCGCCGGAACGGTGGGCTACTATCTCGTCGGGCTCCATGTCGCGGCTGCACTGCTGCACCACTACGTCGTGCGGGACAACACGCTGACGCGCATGCTCCCGCATCGGCGGTGAAGGAACATCCGCGGGCGCCACCCGACACGGCCGTACAGCATCGGATCGCTGGCGCCCCTCGTCGGGCGTGAACGGACGGCTGCGGCGGGACGGCGTTGCCATCCCGCCAGGGCCGTACTCAGGCCGGCACCTCCGCGAGCGGAATCCCGAGGGCCTCGGCCACACCCTTGCCATACGCCGGGTCGGCCTTCAGGCAGTTGCCGATGTGGCGCAGCTGGATCTCGCGCGGCGCCTCGCCGATCGAACGCGCAGTGTTGCCGAACAGGGCCTGCCTCTGCGCGGTATTCATGAGCCGGAACAGCGCTCCGGGCTGCGAGTAATAGTCCGTGTCCTCGCGATGGTTCCAGTGGTCCGCGGCACCCTCCAGCGACAATGGCGGCTCGCGGAAATCCGGCTGCTCCTGCCATTCGCCGTAGCTGTTGGGCTCGTAGCCCAGCGTGCCGCCGTGGTTGCCGTCGACGCGCATCGCACCGTCACGGTGATAGCTGTGCACCGGGCAGCGCGCGGCGTTCACGGGGATCAGATGATGATTCACGCCCAGCCGGTAGCGCTGCGCGTCGCCATATGAGAACAACCGCCCCTGCAGCATCTTGTCCGGCGAGAAGCCGATGCCGGGCACGATGTTCGCGGGATTGAACGCCGACTGTTCGACCTCCGCGAAGAAGTTCTCGGGGTTGCGGTTCAGTTCCATCACACCGACCTCGATCAGCGGATAGTCGCGGTGCGGCCAGACTTTCGTCAGATCGAAGGGGTGGTAAGGCACTTTCGCGGCATCTGCCTCCGGCATCACCTGCACCATCAGCGTCCACTTCGGATGATCGCCGCGCTCGATCGCCTCATACAGATCGCGCTGATGGCTCTCGCGGTCCTTGCCGATGATGGCCTCGGCCTCGGCGTCGCTCAGGTTCCTGATGCCCTGCTGGCACTTGAAATGAAACTTGACCCAGTGGCGTTCGTTCTTCGCATTGATCAAGCTGAAGGTGTGGCTGCCGAAGCCATGCATGTGACGGTAGCTGGCCGGGATGCCGCGATCGCTCATGACGATGGTGACCTGGTGCAGCGCCTCGGGCAGCGAGGTCCAGAAATCCCAGTTGTTGCGGGCGCTGCGCAGGTTGGTGCGCGGGTCGCGCTTGACCGCGTGGTTGAGGTCCGGGAACTTGAGCGGATCGCGCATGAAGAACACCGGGGTGTTGTTGCCGACCAGGTCCCAGTTGCCTTCCTCGGTGTAGAACTTGAGCGCGAAGCCGCGGATGTCGCGCTCCGCGTCCGCCGCACCACGTTCACCGGCCACGGTGGTGAAGCGTGCGAACAGTTCGGTCTTCCTGCCGATCGCGGAGAAGATCTTCGCGCGCGTGTATTTCGTGATGTCGCCGGTCACCGTGAAGGTGCCGTAGGCGCCGGAACCCTTGGCGTGCATGCGCCGCTCCGGAATCACTTCGCGATCGAAATGCGCGAGCTTCTCCAGGAACCACACGTCCTGCAGCAGCTGCGGCCCGCGCGGACCGGCCGTCATCACATTCTGGTTGTGGGCGACCGGGCAGCCGGCATTGGTGGTGAGCTTCTTCGTCATCGTCGGGGGTCCTCACACTGCGGTGAAGGCCGGAAGTACGGCCTCAAGAATCTCGCTGAAGCATGCGGCATCTCGGCGCACCCTCATCTTGCGTACCATGCGCCAGCACACCGCATGGGAGCAACAGCCAGGGCATCCGCAT
>CAYWMY010000059.1:0-11387 GCA_964459405.1 uncultured Steroidobacteraceae bacterium
GGCAGACCCTTGCGGTGGCGGATGCCCCGGTAGCAGCCGAGGTCCATGAGGCGCTTGATGCCCATGGCGTTCTCGCGGCGAAGGTCGCCCTCCACCGTGAACCGCGCGACCTGCGAGCGCAGCGACGCGATCTCGGCCTCCGTCAGGTCGCGCACCTTGGTCGTCGGCGCGACGCCGGCGGCGGCACAGATGGCTTCCGCGCGCGGACGGCCGATGCCGAACACGTGCGTCAGCCCGATCACGACGTGCTTGTTGACCGGAATGTTGATGCCGGCAATGCGTGCCATGGCGACCGACCCCTATTACCGCTGAGAAAAGCGCGGCAGTTTATCCCAGAGAACCCCGTTCCTCAATGCACACGCGCGGGCATCAGCCCTGGCGCTGCTTGTGGCGAGCATCCGAGGAACAGATGACCCGCACCACACCCTTGCGGCGGACGATCTTGCAGCTCTTGCAGATCTTCTTGACGGATGGACGTACCTTCATTTCTCGACTCCCGGAACCCGGACCGGTCCCCTCAACGTGGCGCGCCGGGACGGCTGCCGCCGCGCAGATTCGCCTTCCTCATCAGGCTCTCGTACTGATGAGACGTCAGATGCGTGTAGAGCTGCGTGATGAAATCGATCACGACCACCACGATGATCAGCAGCGATGTGCCGCCGAAGTAGAACGGCACGCGCGCGTAGGCCGTCATCAGTTCCGGCAGCAGGCACACGGCCGTGATGTACAGCGCGCCCCACACGGTGAGCCGCGTCAGCACGCGATCGATGTACTCGCCGGTGTTCTGGCCCGGCCGGATGCCGGGGATGAACGCCCCGCTCTTCTTCAGGTTGTCGGCCGTCTCCCGCGAATTGAACACCAGCGCGGTGTAGAAGAACGCGAAGAAGATGATGAGCAGTGCGTAAAGCAGGATGTGCAGCGGCTGGCCATAGCCGAGCGCCGCGGCAACGTTCTGCAGCACGGTCTGCACGGGCCCCGTGCCGCTGCCCGTCGCAAAGAAGTTCGCGATGGTGGCCGGGAACAGCAGCAGCGAGGACGCGAAGATCGGCGGAATGACGCCCGACATGTTCAGTTTGAAGGGCAGATGCGTGGTCTGGCCGGCCATCATGCGGCGTCCGACCTGGCGCTTCGCGTAGTTCACCGGAATGCGGCGCTGGCCGGTCTCGATGAACACGCAGAAGGCCGTGACCGCGGCGATCAGCACGACCAGCACGATGGCGAACGCCGGGTTCATCTCGCCCGTGCGGACCTGCTCGAGGGTGCCGCCGATGGCTGCCGGCAGTCCCGCCACGATGCCGGCCAGGATGAGCATCGATATGCCGTTGCCGATGCCGCGCTCGGTGATCTGCTCGCCGAGCCACATGAGGAACATGCTGCCGGTCGTCAGCGTGACCGTCGCGACGAACAGGAAGTTGAAGCCCGGGCTGATCGCCACACCCTGGTTCTGGAACGCGGTCGCGGCGCCGAAGCCCTGGAATGCCGACAGCGCGACCGTCAGCCAGCGCGTGTATTGCGTCAGCTTGCGCCGCCCCGACTCCCCTTCCTTGCGCAGTGCCTGCAGTGAAGGCACCACCGTCGCGAAGATCTGCACGATGATCGACGCCGAGATGTACGGCATCACGCCCATGGCGAAGATCGACAGACGCGACAGCGCGCCGCCCGAAAACATGTTGAACAGCCCGAGGATCGTGCCTTCCTGCTGTTCGAACAGTCGCGCGAGCGCAACGGGATCGATCCCCGGCACGGGCACGAAAGTGCCGATCCGGTAGACGATCAGCGCACCAACCAGGAACAGCAGACGGCCGCGGATCTCGGCGAAACGCGTGGCGTTGCCGAGAGAAAGGCCGGGACTGGCTGCCGTCGTAGCCACGTGGGGTATCCTGCGTGCGGGTGGGTCAGGCCGTTTCGAGCCGGCCGCCGGCCTGCTCGATTGCCGCGCGGGCGCCCTGGGTCGCGACCACCGCCGGCCCCTTCACCGTCACGGCGCGCGAGATCGATCCGGACAGGATGATCTTCGCCCGCTCGATGCCGATGGCGACGACCGACGCGGCCTTCAGTGCGGCGAGATCGATCACGTCGCCCTTGATCTTCGCGAGGTCCGTCAGCGTGACTTCCGCACGCGTCGGCGCGACCTTGGAGCGAAACCCGGTCTTGGGGAGGCGCCGCTGCAGCGGCATCTGGCCACCCTCGAACCCCACCTTGTGGTAGCCACCCTTGCGTGCCTTCTGGCCCTTCACGCCACGGCCGCAGGTCTTGCCCTGACCGGCCGACGCGCCGCGGCCCACGCGCAGCTTCGGGCGCCTGCTGCCGGCGGCCGGCTTGATGGTGTTCAAACGCATGTCTCGGCTCCTCAGGCCTGCTCGACCTGCAGCAGATGCTGCGCGGTGCGGATCAGGCCGCGATTGGCGGGCGTGTCGATCACGACCCGGCTGTCGCGGATGCGACGAAGGCCGAGGCCGCGCACCGACGCCCGGATGTTCTCCAGCTGGCCATGGACGCTGCGCGTCAGTGTCACCTTGATCTTGGCGGTAGTCATGGCATCAACCCGTGATTTCCTCGACCGTCTTGCCGCGCTTGGCCGCGATGTGCTCGGGCGAAGCCACGTTGGCCAGCGCGTTGAACGTCGCGCGCACCACGTTGATGGGGTTGCGCGACCCATAGCTCTTGGCGAGCACATTGCGCACGCCGGCGCACTCGAACACAGCGCGCATGCCGCCACCCGCGATCACGCCGGTACCGTCCGAGGCGGGCTGCATGTACACGCGCGTCGTGCCGTGTCGCCCATGCACCGCGTAGTGCAGCGTCGCGGCCTTCAGCGGCACGTTGATCATGCTCTTGCGCGCCTGCTGCATCGCCTTGGCGATCGCGACCGGCACCTCTCGCGCCTTGCCGTAGCCGAAGCCCACGCGGCCGGCCCCGTCGCCCACGACTGTCAGTGCCGTGAAGCCGAACTGACGGCCGCCCTTGACAACCTTGGCGGTACGATTGACGGCCACGAGCTTCTCCAGATACTCGTCGCCCGCACCGGACTTCTCGACTCGCGCCATTACAGTCCCCTTGATCGAATCAGAACTCGAGGCCGGCCTCGCGAGCCGCCTCGGCCAGCGCCTTGACGCGGCCGTGATACATGAAACCGGAACGGTCGAACGCGACCGTGGTGATCCCGGCGGCCTTCGCCCGCTCCGCGATCGCGCGCCCCACGGCGGCGGCCGCGGCGATGTTGCCTGTGGCGGCGAGATCCTCGGTCCCGGTCACCGCCTCCTGCACCGTGCTGGCGCTCACGAGCACGCGCTCGCCATCAGCCGAAATGATCTGCGCGTAGATGTGTCGCGGTGTGCGGTGCACCGTGAGACGCACGGCCTTGAGCTCGCGAATCTTCGCGCGTCCGCGGCGCGCGCGCCGCTGGCGCGCATCCTTCTTGCTCTCTTGTGCCATGGCTTACTTCTTCTTGCCTTCCTTCAGGGAAATCTTCTCACCGGCATAGCGCACGCCCTTGCCCTTGTAGGGCTCAGGCGGGCGGTAGCCGCGGATCTCCGCTGCGACCTGACCGACCCGCTGCCGATCGACGCCCTTGACCAGCACTTCCGTCTGGCTCGGCGTCTCGATCGTGATGCCCTCGGGCACCGTGTAGCTCACCGGATGCGAGAACCCCAGCGTCAGGTTCAGCACCTTCCCCTGGACCGCGGCGCGGTAGCCGACGCCGACGAGCTCCAGCTTGCGCTCGAAGCCCTTGCTGACACCATTGACCATGTTCGCGAGGTGGGCACGCGTAGAGCCCGCGACGGCATCCAGGCGGGACACGTCGGTACCTGTGCGCACGCCGACCTGCAGCTGCTTCTCGCTCTGCGACACAGTGACGTCCCGATGCAGCGGGTAGCTCAGAGTGCCCTTCGCACCCTTTACCGAGACGACACCGTCGTTGACCGTCGCGGTCACGCCCTGCGGCAGATCGACCGGATTCTTTGCGACTCGTGACATGATTCAACCTTGCTTCAGTCCTGCACCGGGGCTCAAGCCACCAGGCAGATAACCTCGCCACCCTGGCCGGCGCGACGCGCGTCGCGATCGGTCATCACTCCCTGGGACGTCGACACAATGGCAACCCCGAGTCCGCCGAGCACCGACGGCAGTTCGGCCGCGCCGCGATACTGACGCAGGCCCGGTCGCGACACCCGCTCGAGGCGCTCGATGACCGGCCGCCCCTCGTGGTACTTCAGGGACACGCTCAGCACGGACTTGCCACCCTCGCTGTCCACGGTGAAGCCCGCCACGTAGCCCTCGTCCCGCAGCACCTTCGCGATCGCCGCCTTGATCCGCGACGACGGCACCCTGATCTCGGCCTTGCCGGCCGCCTGGCCATTGCGGATACGCGTCAGGAAATCGGCGATGGGATCGGTCATGCTCATCTTGCGCTCCTGCCCGCTTACCAGCTCGACTTGCCGAGGCCGGGGATATCACCACGCATGGTCGCTTCACGCAGCTTGTTGCGGCCCAGACCGAACTTGCGGTAAACCCCGCGCGAACGGCCCGTGATCGCGCAGCGGTTACGGCCACGGGTCGGGCTCGAGTCGCGCGGCAGCTTCGCCAGCGCCTCGACGGCCACCTGTTTCTCGTCGTGCGGCAGCTTCGGGTCGCTGATCTGCTCCTTCAGCTTGGCGCGCTTCGCCGCGTACTTGCGGGCAGCCTTGGCGCGGCGCTTCTCGCGCTCGATCATGCTGGTCTTCGCCATGTTTACTTCCTGAACGGAAAGTTGAATGCCTCGAGCAATGCACGCCCGGCCTTGTCGTCCGCCGCGGTGGTGGTGATGGTGATATCCATGCCACGCAGCTGATCGATCTGGTCGTAGGCGATCTCGGGGAAAATGATCTGTTCCTTGACGCCGAAGCTGTAGTTGCCCTGACCATCGAAGGAACGCGGGCTGACGCCAC
Organism: uncultured Steroidobacteraceae bacterium; assembly: GCA_964459405.1. Lineage (GTDB taxonomy): Bacteria > Pseudomonadota > Gammaproteobacteria > Steroidobacterales > Steroidobacteraceae > CAYWMY01. Next base: position 4,929 of record CAYWMY010000059.1, read on the forward strand.
GGAAGTCGCGGATCCGCGGCATCGCGATGTTGATGAGGCGATCGAGGAACTCGTACATCCTGGAGCCGCGCAGGGTGACCTTGCAGCCGATCGGCAGCCCCTGGCGGACCTTGAACGACGCGAACGAGTTGCGCGCCTTGCACAGCAGCGGCTTCTGGCCGGTGATGCGTGCGAGATCGCCCACCGCGTTGTCCATGATCTTCTTGTCGGCCACGGCCTCGCCGACACCCATGTTCACGGTGATCTTGGTGATGCGCGGCACCTGCATGACGTTCTCCAGGCCGAGCTCACTCTTGAGCTTCGGCACCAGGACCTCACGGTAGTGCTTGTGCAGTCTGGCCTGTTCCGCCATGTGCTTCTCTCCGGATTCCTCAGGCATCCAAGACTTCGCCGTTCGACTTGAAGAACCGGACCTTGCGGCCATCCGCGAGCGTGCGGATGCCGATGCGGTCGGCCTTCCTGGTCGCGGGATTCAGCAAGGCCACGTTCGACACGTGCAGCGATGCTTCCTTCTGCACGATCGCGCCTGCGATTCCCTTGGCCGGATTGGGCCGCTGGTGCCGCTTGACCGTGTTGACGTTCTCGACGAGCACGCGGTCGCCCAGCACACGCACGACGGTGCCGGTCCGGCCCTTGTCGCGGCCAGTGGTTACGATGACGTTGTCGCCCTTGCGAATCTTCTGCATCGTCCTTCCTCCGCCGTCAGAGTACTTCCGGCGCGAGCGAGATGATCTTCATGAACTGCACCGTACGCAGCTCGCGCGTCACGGGCCCGAAGATGCGGGTGCCGATCGGCTCGAGCTTGTTCGTCAGCAGCACCGCAGCGTTGCCGTCGAAGCGGATCAGCGACCCGTCGGAGCGACGCACGCCGTGGCGCGTGCGCACGACGACGGCGTCGTACACCTCGCCCTTCTTGACCTTGCCACGCGGAATGGCGTCCTTGACGCTGACCTTGATGACATCGCCGACACCCGCGTAGCGGCGCCGCGTCCCGCCCATCACCTTGATGCACATCAGCTCACGCGCGCCGGAGTTGTCGGCAGCCGCCAGCCGGGTCCTGTGTTGAATCACGGTCGTCTCCTTCCCGGTCTTCAGCGCGCCTGGGCCCGCTCGACCACGCAAACCAGCTTCCAGGACTTGCGCCTCGAGAGCGGCCGGCACGGCGCGATCGACACCGTGTCACCCTCGCGACACTCGTTGTTCTCGTCATGTGCCAGCAGCTTGGTCGTGCGCCGCACGTACTTGCCGTAGCTCGGGTGCTTGACCAGCCGCTCGATGGCGACCGTGATGGTCTTGTCCATCCGGTTGCTGACGACCTTTCCGGTCACGATGCGGGTCGCCTTGTCAGCCGCCACATCCGGCGTCACGTTCGCGTTCATCAGACCTTGCCTCCAGAAGCCTTCGCCACGACCTCGCCGAGCACCGTCTTGACGCGGGCGATGTTGCGACGTGCCTTGCCATACTGGTCCGGCTTCACGGTCTGCCCGGTCGCGGCCGCCATGCGCAGGTTGAACTGCTCGCGGCGCAGCTTGATCAGCTCCGCGCGGAGATCCGCCGCCGACTTCTGGCGAAGTTCCTTCGTATTCATCACCGCACCTGCCGTTTCACAAAGGCCGTCGACACCGACAGCTTCGCCGCCGCCAGGCGGAACGCCTCGCGCGCGATGTCCTCCGCGACGCCCTCGATCTCGAACAGCACCTTGCCCGGCGTCACCTTGGCGACCCAGTACTCGACGTTGCCCTTGCCGCTGCCCATGCGGACCTCGAGCGGCTTCTGCGTGATCGGCACGTCCGGGAACACGCGGATCCAGATCTGGCCGCCGCGCTTGACGTGGCGCGTCATCGCACGGCGCGCCGCCTCGATCTCGCGCGACGTCATGCGCGCGCGGCTGGTCGCCTTCAGGGCGTACTCACCGAACGCGACGCTGCTGCCGCGGTGGGCGGTGCCCTTCAGATTGCCCTTGAACTGCTTGCGGAACCTGGTCCGCTTCGGCTGCATCATGGTCTTGCGCTCCCGCGTTCGCCTCAGCCGGCCGCCGGTTCAGGGGCTTCGGCCGAGGCCTGTGGCGCGGCGGACTCGGCTGCCTCCACCTCGGTCTCGGTACGGTCGAACACCTCGCCCTTGAAGATCCACACCTTCACGCCAATGACGCCATAGGTGGTCCTCGCTTCCGCCAGGCCGTAGTCGATCTCGGCGCGGAAGGTGTGCAGCGGAATGCGCCCCTCGCGCGTCCACTCGGCGCGCGAGATCTCGGCACCGTTCAGGCGCCCCGCGACCCGCACCTTCACGCCCTGCGCCCCGCTGCGCATGGTGTTCATCACCGCGCGCTTCATGGCGCGGCGGAACATCACGCGCTTCTCGATCTGCTGCGCGACACCCTCCGCGACCAGCTGCGCGTCCAGCTCCGGCTTGCGGATCTCGGCGATGTTCACGCGCACATCGGGCACCGTCATCTTCATGAGGCGGGCGACATCGACGCGGAGTTTTTCGATGTCCTCGCCCTTCTTGCCGATCACGACACCGGGGCGCGCCGTGTGAATCATGATGTTTGCCTTCCTGGCGGCACGCTCGATCTGGATGCGGCTCACCGAGGCATCCGCGAGCTTGCGCTTCAGGTGGTCGCGCACCAGCCAGTCGGTGTACACGTGCGACGGAAAGCTCTTCGTCGCGGCGAACCACTTCGAGGTCCAGTCGCGCGTGATGCCGAGGCGGATTCCAACCGGATTGACCTTCTGACCCATCTTGCGGCTCCGTTTACTGCCCGACCCCGTCCCCGACGGTCACGGTGATGTGGCTGTTGCGCTTGACGATACGGTTGCCGCGGCCCTTGGCGCGGGCATGAAACCGCTTCAGCATCGGCGCCGCATCGACCTCGATGCGCGCGATCTTCAGCTCGTCGATGTCGGCACCGAGATTGTGCTCGGCGTTGGCGATCGCCGAGTCGAGCACCTTCAGCACCAGTTTCGCACCCTTCTTCGGCGTGAAAGCCAGCGTCTGGCGTGCGAGCCCGACCGACTTGCCACGCACGAGGTCAGCGACCAGTCGGCACTTCTGCGGGGAGATGCGCGCATGGCGCAGTTTGGCGGATACCTGCATGGCGTTACTCCGTACCGGCCTTCCGGTCGCCCGAGTGCGCCTTGAAGGTGCGCGTCGGCGCGAACTCGCCGAGCTTGTGCCCGACCATGTTCTCGGTGACCAGCACCGGCATGTGCTGCCTGCCGTTGTGCACGGCGATCGTGAGCCCCACCATCTCGGGCAGCACCATCGACCGCCGCGACCAGGTCTTGATCGGCCGGCGATCGCTCTTTGCGGCAGCGACCTCCACCTTCTTGCGCAGGTGGTGATCGACGAACGGGCCCTTCTTGAGGGAACGTGCCATCTGTTCGACTCCTTACTTCCGGCGACGCACGATGAACGCGTCCGTCCGCTTGTTGCTGCGGGTCTTCTTGCCCTTCGTGTGCCAGCCCCACGGCGAGACCGGGTGCGGATTGCCCTGTCCGGACTTGCCCTCGCCACCGCCGTGCGGGTGATCGATCGGGTTCATGACCACGCCGCGCACCGTCGGACGGATGCCGCGCCAGCGCTTGGCCCCGGCCTTGCCGAAGCTGCGCAGGTTGTGCTCGTCGTTACCGACCTCGCCGATGGTGGCGCGGCATTCGATATTGACCTTGCGCGTCTCTCCGGACTTCAGCCGGATGATCGCGTAGGCACCCTCGCGCCCGGAGAACTGCACCGAACTGCCGGCGGCACGCGCGAGCTGGCCGCCCTTGCCTGGCTTGAGCTCGACGTTGTGCACCGTGGATCCCACGGGGATGAAGCGGAACGGCATCGCGTTGCCGGCCTTGATCGGCGCCTCGGCGCCCGACTGCAGCTCGTCGCCGGCCCTGAGACCCTTGGCCGCGAGGACGTAGCGCCGCTCGCCGTCGCGGTACAGCACCAGCGCGATGAACGCCGACCGGTTCGGGTCGTACTCGATGCGCTCGACGGTCCCCGCGACGCCGTCCTTGTCACGGCGGAAATCGATCACGCGGTACTTCTGCTTGTGGCCGCCACCCTTGTGCCGTGTCGTGAGCCGGCCCGAGCTGTTACGACCGCCCGTGCTCTTCTGCGCGGCAACGAGGCCGGCAGCCGGACCCCCCTTGTGCAGGTGACTGCGGTCCGGACGCAACTGGAAGCGCGTACCGGGGGACGTAGGCTTGAGTTTCTTGAGTGCCATCGATCCGTTCCTGTATCCCGGCGCCTTAGACCTTCGCCACGCCGGTGAAATCGATCGTCTGTCCCTCGGCGAGGCGCACGTAGGCCTTCTTGGTGTCCGAGCGCCGGCCCTCGAAACGGCCGAAGCGCTTGCGCTTGCCCTGCTGGTTCACGACCTGCACCGACTCGACCTTGACGCCGAACATCTGCTCGACCGCCGCCCTGATGTCCGGCTTGCGCGCATCGGTCCGCACACGGAAGACGTACTGGTTGCCCTGCTCGGTCGCTCGCGCGCTCTTCTCCGACACGTGCGGAGCGAGCAGCAGATTCATCAGCTTTTCCTGACTCAGGCTCATGCCAGTCGCTCCTCGAGCAGCTTGAGTGCGCCCACGGTGGCCAGCACCTTGTCGTGGCGGGCGAGGCTCAGCGGATCCAGACTCGCGGCGGCCAGCACGTCGACGCCGGGCAGGTTGCGCGCCGCGAGAAACAGCTTCTCGTCGAAGGCCTCGACGAGGATCAGCACGTTGTCGAGGCCGAGATCCTTCAGCTTGCCGGCGAGCAGCCGGGTCTTGGGCGCATCGAGCTCGACGGCCGGCGTCACCACGAGGCGATCCTGCCGGGCGAGCTCCGAAAGCATCGCGCGGATCGCGCCGCGGTACATCTTGCGGTTGACCTTCTGGTCGTAGCTGCGCGGCTTCGCCGCAAAGGCGCGGCCACCGCCGACCCAGATGGGGCTGCGGATCGAGCCCGCGCGTGCGCCGCCGGTGCCCTTCTGCCGCCACGGCTTGCGGCCACCGCCGCGCACCTCGGCCTTGGTCAGCTGCGCCTTGGTCCCGGCACGGGCGCCGGCCATGTAGGCCGTGACCACCTGATGCACCAGCGTCTCGTTGAAATCGCGGCCAAACGTGGCGTCGCTGACTTCGATCTCGGAGCCCTGCGCCCCGCCATTCACCAGCTTGAGCTTCATCGGCGAGCCTCGGTTACTTCTTGGCCGGCGCCAGGCGCTTGCGACGCTGCTGCGCCGCAGCCTTGACGGAGGGACGGACCACGACCTGACCGCCCTCCGAGCCGGGAACCGAGCCGCTGATCAGCAGCAGATTCCGGTCGGCGTCGATCCGGACGACCTTGAGTCTCTCCTCGGTGCGGACCCGGGCCCCCATATGGCCCGCCATGCGCTTGCCGGGGAAGACGCGGCCGGGTGTCTGCCGCTGGCCGATCGAGCCGGGCACGCGGTGCGACACGGAGGTGCCATGCGAGGCATAGCCACCCGCGAAGTTGTGCCGCTTCATGACGCCGGCGAAGCCCTTGCCGATCGTCGTGCCAGTCACGTCGACAACCTGCCCTTCCTGGAACAGGCTGACCTTCAGTTCCGAACCCGTCGAGAGTTCAGACGCCTCGTCCGCCTTGAGCCGGAACTCGTGCGTGGTCTCACCCGGCTGGACGCCGTGCTTCGCAAAATGGCCGATCTGCGGCTTCGTGAGTCGGGAGGCGCGCCGCGCACCGACCGTGACCTGGATGGCACGGTATCCATCGGGCTTCTCCGCCTTCACCTGCACGACGCGGTTCGGCAGCGCCTCGATGACCGTCACCGGCACGGTTTCACCGGCGTCGGTGAAAATTCGAGTCATGCCGCGCTTGCGGCCGACCAGACCGATGGTCATACCTTGTTCCTCTTACACCGCGCCGGCTGCGATTGGCCGGCGCTGCATGGATTTCCGGGTCCCGCCGCGCACCGGTGGATCGGTCGTCCACCCGCCACACGTGCCAGGCCCCGCCTGGAGGTCCCGCAAGAACCGCGGCGCTGCGGCACAGCCGCGCGTCACGACCGGGACCAAAGGGAGCCGCGCAGTATAGCGACTCCTGTCACCATTTCAACAGCCCGCAAGGGCCCTGCGCTCAGTTCAGCTTGATCTGGACGTCCACGCCGGCCGGCAGCTCGAGGCGCATCAGCGCATCGACGGTCTTGTCCGTCGGATTCAGGATGTCCATCAGACGCTTGTGCGTCCGGATCTCGTACTGGTCGCGCGCATCCTTGTCGGTGTGCGGCGAAACGAGCACCGTGAACTTCTCGATCTTGGTCGGCAGCGGCACCGGGCCGCGAACCGTCGCACCCGTGCGCTTGGCGGTCTCGACGATCTCGCGGGCCGAGTTGTCGATCAGGCGGTGATCGAACGCCTTGAGCCGGATCCGGATGTTCTGATTCGTAGCCATGTCTGCACTTCCCGGCCCCTTTTCGGGGCCTCAGTCCGGCGCCAACGGGGCCGA
>CAYWMY010000060.1:0-11329 GCA_964459405.1 uncultured Steroidobacteraceae bacterium
ACCGCGCGCACGCGCCTCGTGATACGCGATCAGCGGCTCGCCACTCAGGAACGTGCCGTGCGCGGTGCGCACGATGCGGTTCGGGATCGTGACCGGTCCGACCGCGACGGGCTGGAACAGGTTGTCGTACCGCGCCATCGTGCCTCCGGTTCACGCGCCGTGCCGGCGTTATCGTCCCACGATCGGAGCGCTCGCACTACGGCGGGAACGGGGCTTTCACGATTTCTCGATGCCACGCTGCCAGGCGCGGGCGCGCAGGAGGGGTCGGCGAGTCGAGCGTAATTCTTCCCGCGAGACGAGCCGAGCCCTCCTGCGCGCCCGCGCCCATCAGCGTTGCGGCGGAAATCGCGAATATCCCGCCGTCAGTCGACGCCACTCGCCGCTGCGTCGGGCCGCGGCAGTTCCTCGAGCCGCGCCATCACGGCCGCGCACAGCTCGCGCGTGCCGGCGCCGGTCGCGCCCGAGACGCGGAACACCGGGCCTTTCCAGCGCAGCCGGCGCACGATCTCGCGGCAGCGCTTCTCCGCGGCCGCGGGTTCGAGCAGGTCGATCTTGTTGAGCACCAGCCAGCGCTCCCTGGTCGCGAGGTCGGCGCTGAACTTCTTCAGCTCCGCGATGATCGCGCGCGCGTCCTTCACCGGATCGCTGTCCGGATCCGGCGGTGCGATGTCGACGAGATGCAGCAGCACGCGCGTGCGCTGCAGATGCTTGAGGAAGCGGATGCCAAGCCCGGCGCCCTCGGCGGCGCCCTCGATGAGGCCCGGGATGTCCGCCATCACGAAGCTGCGCGCGGGACCGACGCTGACCACGCCGAGGTTCGGGTGGAGCGTCGTGAACGGGTAGTCGGCCACCTTCGGCTTCGCGGCCGAGACCGCGCGGATCAGCGTCGACTTGCCCGCATTCGGCAGGCCCAGCAGGCCGACATCGGCGATGAGCTTGAGTTCGAGCATGAGTTCGCGCCGCTCGCCGGGCAGACCCGGCATGGCCTTGCGCGGTGCGCGGTTCGTGGAGCTCTTGAACTTCGCGTTGCCCCAGCCGCCCTTGCCACCCTGCGCGACGAGCAGCACATCGCCGGCGCATGTGAGGTCGCCCAGCGTCTCGCCGGTGTCCCGGTCCTGCACAACGGTACCGAGCGGCACGTCGACGTAGAGATCCGCACCGCCGCGCCCCGAGCAGTCGCTGCCGCTGCCGCCCTTGCCGTCCTCGGCCTTGAAGGTGCGCTGGATGCGGAAATCCGCGAGCGTGTTGATGCCGTCCTTCGCGCGCAGCCACACGCTGCCGCCGTGACCACCATCGCCGCCGTCCGGGCCGCCGAAGGGGATGAACTTCTCGCGACGGAAACTGACGCAGCCGCGGCCGCCGCGGCCGGCCTGCACGACGAGGCGCGCTTCATCGACGAATTTCATCGCACTCCCCCGCTGCCGCCCTGGACGGCGCGAACGCTGCGGCCGCGATTCCGTGACTCACCGCCCATCCACGCCCGCGGCCCGACCGCACCAGACAGAAGGCCGGGCATCCGCGCCCGCACCATCCCGCAGCCCGCCGCTCACACCCGCGCCCCGAACACACCAAGCAAAAGCCCCGGACGGACCGGGGCTTTGCGACGCGATGGCAGCGTCTCGACACGATCGAAGCCCGGCGCGCGGCTGAACCAGCACGCGAGCCGGAGCCGTCACTCGGCCGCTTCGACGCTCACGAACGTGCGGCGCTCCGCGCCCTTCGTCTGGAACTTCACGCGGCCGTCCACGAGCGCGTAGATCGTGTGGTCCGTGCCCAGACCGACGTTCGTGCCGACCTTGTACTTCGTACCACGCTGGCGAACGATGATGTTGCCGGCGAGCACGGTCTGGCCGCCGAACTTCTTCACGCCCAGGCGCTTCGACTGTGAGTCGCGCCCGTTCTTGGTGCTGCCACCGGCCTTTTTGTGTGCCATTGCTGCTTCCTCGGAATCTCGTTGACTGCCACGTGCCCCGGTTGAACCCCGGGCCTCAGGCCTGGATGCCGGTCACCTTGATTTCGGTGTACGGCTGGCGGTGATTCTTCTGCCGCAGGTAATGCTTGCGGCGGCGGAACTTGACGATCCGCACTTTGTCGCCCTTGCCATGGCTCTGGATCGTCGCGGTGACCTTCGCACCCGCGACATACGGCGCACCGATGGCGACGCTGGCGCCTTCGCCGACGAGCAGGATCTGGTCGAATTCAACGGTGGCACCGGCCTCGGCGTCGAGCTTCTCGACGCGGACCACGGTGCCTTCACTCACGCGGTACTGCTTACCGCCAGTGTTGATCACGGCGTACATTTCATCACTCCGACGGCCGCCCGGACCCGGGGGCCGGAAAAAGGAGGCGCGATTGTAAAGACCGGGGATGCCGCGGTCAAACCCATTGATTCGTGGCGGGTTTCGAGTCCGCACCGGAGCGGCCTGCGACCCTCGCTCCGCCCCGCCCCCTGCACCCCGTCCCCGGCCGGTCTGGCACCACCCCGGGCATCGCAAGCCTGCGGCGGGCAGCGGTCCGACCGATCATCAGGCTGCAGGGCCCTGAAGTCAGCTGGACCCTGGCACGCGCATCACGCCCGGCCCCCCGCCCATCACGCGGCCGGGGTACCATGCGCGCCTCAGCAACCCCGGTGCGGTTCAGCAGGCATGTCGGCACTCGTCAGGCACGGCGACTTCTGGTTCCGCCACCGCGGGGCGCTGCTGCCCATCTCGGTGCTGCTGCTGCTCGTCCCGTCGCCGACCCTGGCACCCGACCCGCTCCCCGTGGGCCTCCTGGGCCTCGGCGTGGCCCTCGTCGGACAGCTGATCCGCTGTACCACCATCGGCCTCGTCTACATCATCCGCGGCGGCAAGGACCACAAGGTCCACGCCGAAACCCTGGTGACCCAGGGCATCTACAATCACGTCCGCAACCCGATGTACCTCGGGAACTTCTTCCTGATCGCGGGCTTTGCGCTGGCCTCCAACCGCTGGGTGTTCCTGGTCGCCGGTACCGCCATCGCGGTCTACGTGCATCGCGCCATCGTGGCCGCCGAGGAGCGCTTCCTGCGCAGCAGGTTCGGCAGCCAGTACGACGACTATTGCGCCCGCGTGCCGCGCTTCCTGCCGCGGCTGGCCGGCCTCGGCGCGACGCTGCGCAGCCACCACTTCGACGGAAAGCGCGTGCTCGCACAGGAATACCAGAAGCCCTTCGGCTGGCCCGCCATGATCGCGGCCGTCATCACCATCAACACCTGGCACGCAGGACTGTGGGCACGCCACCGGCCGACCCTGATCGCGCTGATCGCGCTGATCGCGCTGCGGCTGACTCTGTGGCGATGGGCCATCCTGCTGCGCCGTGCGGCGGCCGGGCAGCCGCCCGTCGCAGAGCGGTCCTGATCGATGGTCGCGTCATTCACGAGGGTCGCGGCGCCGGGTACGATGCAGGCGCATGAGCGAGCCCCTCCCTTGAAGAAAATGAGCATCGACGCCGTCCGCGGGCTCGTCGCCGCCGACTGGAGCGCGGTCGACGATGAGATCCGGCGCCAGCTGGCGAGCGATGTCGTGCTCGTCAACCAGGTTGCGCAGTACATCATCCACAGCGGTGGCAAGCGGCTCCGGCCGCTGATCGTGCTGCTCGCCGCGCGCGCCGCGGGATACCCCGGCGCGCAGCACGTGCAGGCCGCAGCGCTGATCGAGTTCATCCACACGGCGACCCTGCTGCACGACGACGTCGTCGACGCCTCCTCGCTGCGCCGCGGCCGCGACACCGCGAACGAGCTTTTCGGCAACGAGGCCAGCGTGCTGGTCGGCGACTTCCTGTATTCGCGCGCGTTCCAGATGATGGTGTCCCTGGGCTCGATGCCCATCATGGACGTGATGGCGAATGCCACCAACACCATCGCCGAGGGCGAGGTGCTCCAGCTCATGAACGCGCACGACCCGGACACGACCGAGCAGCGCTACCTCGACGTGATCCACCGCAAGACCGCGAAGCTGTTCGAGGCCGGCGCACAGATCGCGGCGATCGTGGCCGGCGCCTCCCCGGCCATGGAGCAGCAGCTCGCGGCCTACGGCCGGCACCTGGGGACGGCCTTCCAGCTCGTCGACGATGCGCTGGACTTCTCCGGCGACGCGGCCGAGCTCGGCAAGAACCTCGGCGACGACCTGGCCGAGGGCAAGCCCACGCTGCCGTTGATCCACGCGCTGCGTCAGGGCACGCCGGCGCAGGCCGCCATGATCCGCCACGCCATCGAGCACGGCGGCCTCGACGACCTGAGCGCCATCCGGGCCGCAATTGAAAGCACGGGGGGCCTTCAGTACACTGCGCGGCTCGCACGCAGCGAGGCCGACCGCGCCCTCGCGGCGCTGGGTGGGTTACCCGAATCCGCCTACCGTGAAGCCCTCGCCAGTCTGGCGGAATTCGCGGTCACGCGCCGCCACTGACGGTCCCCGCCTCCGGCATCGGGGTGTAGCTCAGCCTGGTAGAGCACTACGTTCGGGACGTAGGAGTCGCAGGTTCAAATCCTGTCACCCCGACCATTGAATCTACTGTAAATTTTTGATCCTCCTGCGTTCCTGGGCGTCACCAGCCTGCCCCTCTGGGTGACAGACGGGTGTCAGTTGGCCGGATGGGAACGCAGGATCGAAGGATGCGAGGTGCTGCGCCCAGCCACCCCCGGTGTTCGGACCTCGATAATTGCGCTTGCGCAGAGCACCAAGACGATCGACCGCGATCGATGCCAACCTCTCATTCAGAAGCGGCACGATTTAACCGGGAAGTCAACGACTCATCCATCACTACCCGGGCGCGCGATACCCCTTCTTCCGTTTCGCGGCGATGCGGGCGAACACGGGCACTGAGTGATCGACCTGGTCGTACACGGGACTTGGCGCTCACCGCCGTGCTCACGATGAAGACGGCGGACGTACTTTGCCAACGTGCCCTTACAAGAGATCGGCATCGCGAGAAACAGCATATCGAAGCGGATCGTCGAAGCCCCGACCCGTACCGCACGCTGGCGAGAACGAGACGCTCGCCGGCCATCGATGTTTCAACGATGGTCTCATGATGCGACGTCCCATGAGGTCATCATTGCCCGGCAGCGCCAGTTTCGGAGACCTCGCGTAACTGCCACGCGGCGATCACCGCCAGCGCTGTGATCGCCGCGAGCAGCAGGAAGGTTTCGCTGAAAGCCGCCAGCCGCGCCGGGCTGGTGCCGGCACGCGTGAGCGCATCGCCATGCGCAGCCAGCCGCCACTCCAGCATGACCGCGCACAGACTCACACCGGCAGCGCCTCCCAGCGTGCGCAGGAAGCTGATCGCGCTGGCGCCCTGCGCGATCAACTCCCTGTCCAGCGGTCGCATGGCCCCCAGGTTGAGCGAGGCGAGCACGAAGCCCAGGCCGACCCGCCCCAGGGCCACCCAGGCCACCAACACCCACAGCGACGTGTCCAGCCGCACGGTGGCCATCAGGACGAACGAGGCGGCGAGCACCAACAGCCCACCACCGACCATCAGGTAAGTCGGCAGCCGGTAGGCCAGCCGGCCGGTCACCCCGACGCACACTGCCAGTACGATGCCGGCAGGCAGCAGGATGGCGCCGACGCGCGACGCCGACATATGCAGCGCCGTCTGCATGTACACCGGAATCAGGTAGGTGGAGCCGAACAGCGCGACGCCATAGATGCTCGCGACGAGGGTGCCGTAGCCGAAGGCACGGTAGGTGAAGAGATCCAGGTTGAGCAGAGGCTGCCCGCCTGTGCGACGAGTCCGGTGCAACCACGCGACGGTCATTCCGAACCCTGCCAATGCGGCGAGTAACAGCCCGGTGGCCACGAGCGAATCACCGCCGCGCACCTCGAGAAGGCCGTTCAACAGGCACAGCGTCGCCGCACTGCCGAGGAACAGACCCACCCAGTCCAGACGCGGCCCCGCGGCACCCGCAGCGACGCCGCCCGGGGCGGTGGTCGGGACGAAGCGGTACGCGAGCCAGATCGAGCCGAGGCAGAACGGCACCACCATGAAGAAGATCGAGCGCCACCCAAACCAGTCGACCAGCAGGCCTCCGATGCTGGGCCCGATCGCCGGTGCCAGCAGCACGCCCATGCCGAACACGCTCATCGCACGGCCCTGCTGGTTCGGCTCGAAGGCCCGCAGGATGATGATGGCAGGGATGGGTTGTGACACGCCGGCCGCCAGTCCTTCGGCCACGCGGGCCGCCAGCACGAGCGGAAAAGATCCTGCCAGTCCTCCGGCGACGCCGCCGGCCAGCAGCAGCAACAGGGTGCCCACGTAGGTGCGCCGGTACCCGTAGCGTGCCAGCAGCCAGGGCGTGGTCAGCATCGACACCGTCATCGCGACCATGAAGCCGGAGCTGACCCACTGCGCGCGCTCCTGGTTGAGCGAGAAATGCTGGCTCATGTCGGGAATCGCGACATTCACGATCGTGGACGACATGATCGAAGCCATGGTGCCCACCATCACGGACAGCAGCAGCAGCCAGCGATACCGCGGACCGTGCCGTTCCTGCAGGGCCGAGAAGCTATGGGCGGCGCTCACGCGGCCGGCGCCGCGCCGGCGCAGACCGGACAGATGCAGCAACGGTCCCGGGCCGTCGGCGGCACGCGCGCGAGCAGCTCAACGCTGAAATGCGCCTGCGTGCACCAGCAGGGGACCTGTGCAATCCCCATCTCACGCTGCAGTTCAATCGCGCAGCGGTTCGGCTGGCCGCACAGGGGGCACGAAGCGGCTGCAGGTGGAATGGCGTTAATCACGAACCGGATCGTAGCCGATCCGGTAGAGCACACACCACGATGTCGACGCATCAGGCGCCGCGCGCGGGACAACGTGCGCTCGCACAGGTACCCGGCCGAGTAACCGAAGATTTCGTGGGCTCTGAGAACACCACGGTGATCATCTCGTATCCTTCGCCACGTCCAGCAGGCCAGTCAACGTGGATTGCAGCGACATGTGCCGGACTGTCCTGAAGCTGCGCCCCTTAATAAGGAATACGCCATGGCCGAAACACCCTTCATCCTCGTCGAACGCGATGGCCCGGCAGCCAGCGCCACGCTTAACCGACCCGAGATCCGCAATGCCATCACGGAAACCGCGCATAGCGAGGAGATTGCCGATTTCTGTGCGCGGATGAGGCGCGACGGTTCGGTTCGAGCCATCGTGCTGACCGGCGCTGGGCGGGCCTTCTGCCGCGGCGGCAACGTGAAGCACATGCTGGAGAAGAAAGGGATGTCGGTCGGGCGCCGTGTACCCTTCACAATTCCTGCCGTACCGGCATCCAGCTGATTCCGTCCGCGCTCTACGAACTGGAAGTGCCGGTGGTCGGGCGCCACGAAGAGTGGATCGGCTCACCCGGCTCGTCGTCTCGCAGCCACGCAGCAAGGTCGCTCATCTCCTCGGGCGTCAGGGAAGAGAGCCGAGAGGAATACGATGCGCCTGTCGGCAGCATCCGAGCGACCAACTGGACGTTGAACCAACGCCTCGTATCGGACCTCGCGCTCGTTCGGCCCCCGCACCCCCGCATGTGCCCCTCGTCGAGCACAATGAGACCAATATCGTCGATAAGGATCGGATCGTTTCGAAGTGTGAAGTCGAGCTTCTCCGGGGTGGAGACGACGACGCGCCCATCGCGAAGGGTCTCCCCATCGCCGCTCTCGATGCCCGCCGATCCGGAGAGAGAGGACACTGAGAATCCGGGCGGCTGCAGCGATTCGGGCAGGTCACGCTCGACCTGAGCGGGCAACGCTCGGAGCGGCGTCACGTAGACGACGCGCTTGTCGGCTGCGAGGGTGCGAAGGATGCAAAGTTCGGCGATGCGCGTCTTGCCTGCGCTCGTGGGTAGCGCGCACCCCTGCCCTTGTCGGTGCTCGACATCTGCGCGAAAGTCGGCGCTGCGCGACTCAGCCGGGACGTCTCGTCCAGCTCGACACGAACGACACGGACTTCGGCTTCGGTGCAGGCGCGCAGCTCAAGTTTGGTTCGTTTGCGAGCCCCGCCGAGTGCGAACGCTTCAGCAGCGACGGCAGCGATCTCTCGCTGCTGTCGATCGGTTCTTCGACGCCGTTCCTGTAGAGCACCAGCCGCCCGCGGGTGGCCAGGGCGCCCGCTGGGCGATGGTGCGACGGAGTCACGCCACGAGACGGTGCAGAAGCGCCGCCAGCTCGCGCGGCCGCGAGAGGAACGGTGAATGGTCGCCGGGCAGCAGGACGGGCTCCACGCCGAGGCGCTTGCGCGCGATCGCAGCGATCCGGGGCAGAGCGAGGATGCGATCGTCTTCGGCGAGGATCACGTGGCGCGGCAGATCGGGATAGCCCGCGAACGGCGTCAGTTGCGTGACGATTCCGCCCAGCCACTGCCGGCGCAGCTTGGGTGTAGCCCAGTCGCGCAGTGCCGCCGGCGTGTCGTTGTAGGCACGTGCGATCGCGTCCTCCGCCGACAATGTGATCATGTCGCCGGCGTCGATCTGGAAGGCGTCGGTGAGCCCCGGTTGGAAGGCCGCGAGGTTCTCCTCGTGTTCTTCGGCATTCCGCGCCGGCAGGCCGGGGCAGAGATAGATCAGGCCCGCGATGCCCTCGAGCGGGCGCACGCGCGGAATGACGATGCCGCCCATCGAATGCCCGACGAGCCAGACCGGCCGCTGCATGCGGGCGAGCTGCGCCGCCACGACGGCGGCATAGCGATCGGGACCGGCGCCCGCCTGCTCGATCGGCAGGTCGACGGCCTCCGCCGCATGCCCCAGCGCCTTCAACTCGGGGATCAGCAGCTCCCAGCACCAGGCCCCATGAAACCCGCCATGCACCAGCAGAAAATTGCTCATTTCATGAACTCGTCCGGAGTCGGGGTTGAATGATGTCGTGTAACAGCGCCAGAGCGGTCGCGCCAGCGGCGAGCTGTCGTGAGCACAAACCTGATTACATCCGCCGGTACGAGCAGTCTGACCTCATGCGTCGGCCATTTCCATGTCGGGCTCGGTCCTGTAGCCGAAGGTCGCGATCGTGGATACCCATTGCGCTCTGCCGCAGAGATCGAGCCGCTCGAAACGGTGCGCCGTCCCGAAACGATCGCACAGACGCCACGGCATCGTGCCATCCTTGACGCATACCTTGCTTCCTGCCCGCAACGTCAGTGCCGTAGCGCCGCGGCGGCATGACGGCCCGCCACGCGTCCGAACCACGATCCGGGCCCGAGGGTCATGCCGCTCGCGTAGCCCTTGCCGCTCTGCGGGATTTGTGCCGCACAGGCGCCGGCGGCATAAAGCCCCGGAATCGGCACCGCGCGTGGCGTCAACACCTGCGCGTCCGCATTCGTGCGCAGTCCGCCGAGGGTGATGAACCGGTAGGCGGACTTGTTGAAGGAGATGTCGAAGGCCGCGTACGGGGCGCGGTCCAGTGGCTTCAGCCACTCCTGCGCCTTGAACAGGAATGGGTCGCAACCGTCGGCGGCATGTCGGTTGTAGTCAGCCAGCGTTTTCTGCAGCGAGCCCGCCGGCAGCTTGAGACCCGCTTCCATCTCCGCGACCGTTTCCCAGCCATCGATCAGCGTGTGCCCGTTGATTGCCATCTCCGGGTACGCGAAGATCTCGGAATCGAGGATCAGATAGGCCACCTGTTCAGGCTGTTCCCGGACGAAGTCCGCGGTTCGGCCATGGTAGGAATCCTCGGCCACGAAGCGCTCGCCGCGGTTGTTGACGATGATGCCCTTGATGAGCTGGCCGGGTGGATAGATCGAGGCCGTCGCGATCACGCCCTCCATGGCCTGCGTGGCCGCGCCCGCGGCCATGCCGAGGCGCGTACCGAGGCCATCGTTGTTCGGCACGCCGAGCGGTCCCGTCTCCAGCAGCTGCGGAATGTACTTCGCGATCATGTCCTTGTTGAATGTGAAATTGCCGGTGGCGAGGATGACCGCCGCCCGCGCGCGGATGTGCAACATCCGGCCGACCTGTCGGATGCGCGCACCGGTCACGCGGCTCTCGCGATTCTGGACCAGGCCGATCACGCGGCTGTCGCAGATCGCAGGCAGCCCTTCCCTGGCGCAGGTGGCGAGCAACGCGTTCATGGCCACGGCGCCGGCATTCTCTCCCACGCCCGCGATCTTGTGGCCGCGTGGAGCCGGCTTCGCGATCTCAGAATAGGGCCAGAGGCTCTCGCTGCCGGTGCTCAACAGGCATTCAGTCGTATGCAGGTATACAGCCTTGCCCCTGAAGGCCGTGCGCTCGAAGGGCAGGCCCTGCGCCTCGAGCCAGTCGAAGTGCGCGACGCTGTTCTCGCAGAAGGAACGCACGATGGACGCGTCGGGGCAGCCTGTGCTCGCGAGCAGGAACTTGTACATTTCCTCGGGCGTGTCCTCGTAACCGCAGGCCTTCTGCACCGCGGTGCCGCCGCCGAGATAATAGATGCCGGAGGACATCGCGGCGGCGCCGCCTCCGCCGCTCGCGCGCTCGACGACGAGGACCTTCGCACCCGCGCGGTGTGCCTCCAGTGCGGCACAGGCCCCGGCCACGCCGTAGCCGACGACCAGGACGTCGACGGTGTCGTCCCAGGAAGGGACATCCTCATCACGGATGATCAAGGCTCCTTCGCTCATATGGCCTCCCGGCGCGCACCACTTCGTTACTCGTCCAGTCCGGACTTATGCGTCGCCATCGAGCTTTGGAGCATATCGTATCGTCCGTCCAATAGGAGCGTCGTGCGGAGCCGCGCACTGCAATCGTCGGCCAAAGCTGGTTCCGCTTCGGACAAGTGAGCTCGATCGCGTCCGGACACCGCGACAGCCCACCGCGCACAACGACGCCACTGGGAAAGCCGCCGGAACTTGCGGCCGCATGACCAGGATGCTTCACAGGCGACAGCGCGGCGCGCTGCCGCGGAGAGAACCCACGCTGACCGAGGAGGGAAGCACGCTGTGCTCGAACCTTGGTCAGGTTGAAGGCACCGTCAATAACCACGTATTCCTGATTGAGGTTGCCGGCCTCGATGCGAAGACCCATGCCGGTGGCAACGGTATTTCGCGCAGCCCACGAGTCTGATGCCCGCGTGATGGCCGTCAGATCGCGCGGATCGAGACCGGAATCCCCGACAGACATGCCATGCCGGTCAGGGGATCGCAGTCTCTGCCGCTGGTCAGCCGATTGACGTTGAAGCTGTCGTCCCAGCCGTGCGTGACATTGAGTACGCCTGCCGGCAGCGCGAGATCGATTCGCACGACGCCTTCGAGCGAACCGTGCTCACTCTTCACCACAGCGCGATCACCATCGTTGAGGCCGGCGCGCGCTGCTTCCTCGGGACCGATCAGGATCGCCTTGAACTTCGCGTCGAGAAAGCACGAGTTGAAA
>CAYWMY010000061.1:0-11072 GCA_964459405.1 uncultured Steroidobacteraceae bacterium
GGTGGTCGACACGCCCGCGGGGCGCGTGGGTCTCACGGTCTGCTACGACGTGCGCTTCCCGGAGCTCTACCGGCGCCTGAGCGACATGGGCGCCGAGGTCTTCACCGTGCCGTCGGCATTCACGGCACCCACGGGGCGTGCACACTGGGAGACGCTGCTGCGCGCGCGCGCCATCGAAGGGCTGTCGTTCGTGATCGCCGCGGCGCAGTCGGGCCTGCACCCGAACGGACGCGAGACCTGGGGTGACAGCATGATCGTCGATTTCTGGGGCCGTGTGCTGGCGCGGCGCGCTGACGGCGCTGGCGTGGTGCTGGCGTCGCTGGACCATGAGGCGATGCGTGCCGCGCGGGAATCCTTCCCCGCGCTCGCCCATCGCCGGCTGGAGTGATTCGTGAGTACAGCCGCAACAACCGCATCTCCACCCGACGCGCTCGCGATGGCGCGCAGTCTGATCCTGGTGCCGACCGGCCTCGACGAGCAGCGCCTCGAGCAGGCGCTCGGCACGCTGCTCGGCGCCGCCATCGACGCCGGCGACCTGTATTTCCAGCTCGCGCGCGAGGAGCACTGGGCGCTCGAGGACGGCATCGTCAAGGAGGGCCTGCACAGCATCGAGCAGGGCGTCGGCGTGCGTGCGCTCGCGGGTGAACGCACGGGCTTCGCCTACTCGGACGAGGTCGCGCTGCCGGCGCTGATCGAGGCCTCGCGCGCCGCGCGAGCCATCGCGAAGGGCGGCGGTGAAGGCCGCGTGCAGGCCTGGCGCGCTGCCGCGGGCGGCAGCCTGTACCTGCCCATCGATCCGATCGTGACAATGTCCGACGACGACAAGGTGGCGCTGCTCTCCCGCATCGACCGCGAGACGCGCGCGCTCGACCCGCGCGTGCGCCAGGTCATGGCGAGCCTCGCGGCCGTGCACGAAGTCGTGCTGATCGCGGCGAGCGACGGCACGCTGGCCGCCGACGTACGGCCGCTGGTGCGCATGAACGTCTCCGTGATCGTGGAGCAGGACGGGCGCCGCGAACAGGGCTATGCGGGCGCGGGCGGCCGTTTCGGGCTCGACGAGTTCCTGCAGGGCGACCGGGCCATGCAGCTCGCACGGGAGGCCGTGCGCCAGGGCTGCGTGAACCTCGAGGCCGTGCCGGCGCCGGCCGGAACCATGACCGTGGTGCTGGCGCCGGGCTGGCCGGGTGTGCTGCTGCACGAGGCCATCGGCCACGGCCTCGAGGGCGACTTCAACCGCAAGGGCACCTCGGCGTTCACGAACCGCATCGGCCAGCGCGTGGCCTCCGAGTTCTGCACGGTCGTCGACGACGGCACGCTCTCGCGGCGCCGCGGCTCGCTGAACATCGACGACGAGGGCACGCCCACGCAATGCACGACGCTGATCGAGAACGGTGTCCTGCGGGGCTACCTGCAGGACAAGCTCAATGCGCGCCTCATGGGCGTCGCATCGACCGGCAACGGGCGGCGCGAGTCGTTCGCACACACCACGCTGCCGCGCATGACGAACACCTACATGCTGCCGGGGCCGCATGCGCCCGAGGAGATCATCCGCTCGGTGAAGAAGGGCCTGTACGCCGTGAATTTCGGCGGTGGCCAGGTGGACATCACCTCGGGCAAGTTCGTGTTCTCCGCGAGCGAGGCGTATCTGATCGAGGATGGCCGCGTGACGGCGCCCGTCAAGGGGGCGACCCTGATCGGCAACGGGCCGGACGTGCTGACGCGCGTGTCCATGGTCGGCAACGACCTCAAGCTCGACGATGGCATCGGCAGCTGCGGCAAGGACGGTCAGACCGTGCCCGTCGGCGTGGGCCAGCCGACGCTGCGTGTCGACGCGCTGACCGTCGGCGGCACGGCGTGACGGGTGCGCCGTGTTCCTCCCGAAGCCGCTCTATGAAGCCCTGCCGTGGCTCTACGGCCTGGGCGGCGTGCTGAGCCTCGCGGGTTCCTATCGACTCACGAACACCGTGGCATCGGGCCTGCTGGCGCTGGTCGGCGTGCTCGCGGTCCTGGGCGGCCTGGTGCTGGCCCTGCGGCGCCGCGATTTCCGGCTGCGCAAGAGCGAGTACGGCAACCCGTTCGACGAGCATTGAATGTCATCGGCGCCGGACGCCGTGCCGGTGCGGTGAAGAGGTGCACACCGCGCGCGTGACGCGGGCCGACCGCCGCGGGGACGCGGCTCAGCCGTGCTCGCCGATGGCTTCGTCGTCGGTCAGCACCGCGGTCGCGGCGTGCTGGCCCGTCTCGACGTCGCGGCCGCGGCCGTGGCGCTCGTCGATGTACATGAGCTCATGGCGGCCCACGAAGAAGATGTCACCGTCGTTCAGGTGATGGTGGCGGATCCGCTTCGACTTGAAGTAGACGCCGTTCGTGCTGTTCAGGTCCTCGAGCACGCAGCTGTCGGCTGTGCAGGTGATCTGGCAGTGGTGCCGGCTCACGACCTTGGAATCGAGCGCCAGGTCGTTCTCGGACGTCCGGCCGATCAGGAAACGGCCGTAGCGCAGCTCGACCTCCTTGCTCGGCAGCCCCTCGTGCGCCACCAGCAGCCTGCCCAGCACGACGTTGCGCGGGGGCGCCGTGGGCGCGGATCCGAGCTGCGGCGCCGCGAGCCGGTTGGTGCGCGAGGCGAACTCGACCCACTGCAGCTCGTCGATGGCGGCCTTCAGTTCCGCCAGCGTGACCTGGTGCGCGTCCTGGCCGAAGGCGACCAGCAGTGCGGTGTCGCAGAGGGTGTTGACCAGGCGCGGCACGCCGCCCGTGTAGCGGTAGATGACCGGGAAGGTGTCCTCGGTGAACAGCTCGCGGCCATGCGAGCCCGCGACCTCGAGCCGGTGCAGGATGTAGCCGCGCGTGTCCTCGGGGGACAGCGCCGTGAGGTGGAACCGCAGGCGCACGCGCTGCATGAGCTGCACGAGCTCCGGCGCGTCCAGCTTCTCGCTCAGTTCCGGCTGGCCCACCAGGATGATGCGCAGCACCTTTTCCTTGGTGGTCTCGATGCCCGACAGCAGCCGGATCTCCTCGAGCACGCGGTGCGACAGGTTCTGGGCCTCGTCGATGATCAGCATGATCTTGCGGCCGGCCGCGTACTGCTCGACCATGAACTGGTTCAGCGTCGCGAGAATCTCCGCCTTCTTCATCTTGAACGGCGAGAATCCGAACTGCACCAGCACGGCCTGCAGGAACTCGATCGGCGAGACCTGCGTCTGGTTGATCTGCGCGACCACCACGTCCTTCTCGAGCTCCTTGAGGAAGGTCTCGATCAGCGTGGTCTTGCCGGAACCGATCTCGCCCGTGATGACCACGAAGCCGTCCGTGAACCAGATGGTCGACTCCATGTACGCCTTGGCGCGCGCATGGTTCTTGGACAGGTACAGGAATGCCGGATCCGGGCTCAGGCGGAACGGCAGTTCATTGAGCTCGAAATGTTCGAGGTACATCACGGGATCGGTTCTCGCGCCATCCGGCCGCCGCTTCGCGGATCGCCTCGCGGCATCCATCGTGGGCCCCGGTTCAGGCGCCAAAAGACTAACACAGACCCGTAGCACCGCCGCGTGGCGCCGGTCACGGCCGGCGCATCAGCCGCGCCCGGCGAGCGCCAGCAGGAACTTCTGCGCCCGATCCCGGTCTCGGGCGGTCCGGCCGACGCAGGTGGCATGCCCGAGCTTGCGTCCGGGTCGCGGCGCCTTGCCGTAGTCGTGCAGGTGCACGCCCGGGGTCGCCAGCACGGCCTGTGCGTCGGGCATGGTGCCGATGAAATTGACCATGACAGCCGGCCCGCGGGCGCGGGTGTCGCCGAGCGGCTGGCCCGCCACGGCGCGCACATGGTTCTCGAACTGGCTGGTCACGGCTCCCTCGATGGTCCAGTGACCCGAGTTGTGCACGCGCGGTGCCATCTCGTTGGCGAGCAGCCGCCGGCTCTGCACGAAGAACTCGATGCACAGCACGCCCACGTAGCGCAGCGCCTCGAGCACGCGCACCATCTCGCGCTCGGCTGCACGCTGCAGCGCCGGGTTCCGATACGGCGCGCGCGTCCATGACAGGATGCCCTGCGCGTGGTGGTTCTCGGCGAGCGGGTAGTGGAGGATCTCGCCCTGCCGCGAACGCACGGAGACCAGCGAGACCTCACGGCTGAAAGCGACGAAACCCTCGTAGATGAGCCCCTGACCGCCGAGCTGCCGCCAGGCGGGCTCCAGGTCCGACGGATCGCGCAGCCAGGCCTGCCCTTTGCCGTCGTAGCCCATGCGCCGCGTCTTGAGCACGGCCGGCAGGCCGATGCGCCGCGCCGCCCGATGCAGATCGGCCTGGGTCGCGACGGCCGCATATGGCGCGGTGTCGAGCCCGAGCCGGCGGAACAGGTTCTTCTCGGCGACACGATCCTGGGCGATCTCGAGCGCCCGCGGCGGCGGCCACACGGGCACCTGCCGCGCGAGGCTGCGCACCGAGGCGACGGGCACGTTCTCCCAGTCGAAGGTCACGGCCTCCACCTGCGCGGCGAAGTGCTCAAGCGTCGCTGCATCGTCGAACTCGCCGATGACCCCGGGCGCGACCTGGCCGCCGGGCGTGTCCGCGACGCGGTCGTACATCACGAAGTGGTGACCGAGGGGATAGCCGGCCAGCGCCATCATGCGCGCCAGCTGGCCGGCGCCGACGATGCCGATCTTCATGTGGTTATGGTGACCCGGACGGGCCGCAAGGCCATCAACCGCCGGGCCCGCGCGGGTCGGGGCGGGCCAGGACCTCGGCCGTCTGCCGCGCGCGGAACTCGTCAAGGCGCCGGCGCAGATCGGGGCGGCTGTTCGCCAGGATCGCCGCGGCGAGCAGCGCCGCGTTCTTCGCGCCGGCCACGCCGATCGCCACCGTCGCGACGGGCACGCCCGCGGGCATCTGCACGATCGACAGCAGCGAATCGAGGCCGTTCAGGGCCTTCGATTGCACGGGCACACCGATCACGGGCAGGGACGTCTTGGCAGCCGTCATGCCGGGCAGGTGAGCGGCGCCACCCGCACCGGCGATCAGCACTTCCAGCCCGCGATCCCGCGCGGTGGACGCATACTCGAACAGCAGGTCCGGCGTGCGGTGCGCCGAGACCACGCGCACCTCGTGCGCGATGCCCAGCTCCTCGAGCGTGCTCGCCGCGTTGCTCATCGTCTCCCAGTCGGAAGACGAGCCCATGATGATGCCGACCACTGCTGTCATGGCGCCATTCTAAGGCAAGCCCCGCGATCGTGGCCGGATGCAGGCGCCGGGCTCGTGCCGCGCCCGTCCCCGATGTGCCGGGTCAACACAGAGGCGCGCGACTCCGGAACCGCGGCGCCGGGCTCGTGCGACGCCCGTCCCCCATGCATGGCGCCACCGGCGGTTCCGGCACGGCTGCCGACCACGGGATCAATCCGCCGTCCCGCCGTCGCCGTGCAGCAGCGCCCGCAGCGCGCGGAACAGCTCGCGCGCCGCGGCGGGCGGCCGGCCGCGGTCGCGTTCGTCGCGGGCACGTGCCGTGAGCGAGGCCAGCGGCGCGCGGGGCGCCGCCGGGTATTCCGCGAGCAGGGCGTCGAGCGCCGCATCGCCCCCGGCGAGCAACCGGTCGCGCCACGCCTCGATGCGGCGGAAGCGCGCGGCTTCGGCGCGGTCGACGGCGTGGCGCGAGGCGAGCGCCGCACGCACCGGTTCCGCATCGATGCCGCGCATCAGCCTGCCGATGAACTGCCGCTGCCGGACCATGGCACCACGGCTCGTGATGCGGCGTGCTTCGCGGATGGCTTCGAGGAGCCGCTCGGGAAGCTCGAGGCGGGCGAGCAGCTCGTCTGGCGCGGCGATCAGTTCCTCGCCGAGCTTCTGCAACGCGAGCGCGTCGCGCTTGCGGGCCGACTTGCTGGGGCCCGAGTCATCGGGATCTTCCGTGGCATCGTGTTCGGCACGCTTCATGCCGCGATGGTAGCAATCGCCATGCGCGGGCGCCCGCCGCAGTTTTCAGCCATTGCCATTGCATGGATCGCGCGGCTCGGTGACGCAGGATGCGGTTCTCGCGCCAGGGGTTCTCCAGGATTTCGCTGGGTTGAAGGACGCTCGTGCCGGGATGGCGGCCCTGTGGGGAACGCGCCCATCGTCAGCCGCCGTTCCCGCTACAATCGCGGCTCCGTCTCTCCGGTGATTCCGCATGTCCCAGCTCCCGGTCGCGTCCAGCCAGACCCAGTCCGATGTCGAAGCCATCATCGAACTCGCGCTCGCGGAGGCGCGTCGGGGCGGCGCCGAGGAGGCCGAGGCGGCCGTCAACGTCGACCAGGGTCTGTCGGTCACGGTGCGCCTGGGTGAGGTCGAGACGCTCGAATACCAGCGCGACCGCGGGCTCGGCGTGACCGTGTACGTCGGCAAGCGCAAGGGCTCCGCGACGACGGCGGACCTGGCGCCGAAGTCCGTCGCGGAGACCGTGAACAAGGCGCTGTCGATCGCGCGCTTCACAGCCGCGGACGAATTCGCGGGCCTGCCCGATCGCGACAGCATCGCGCGCGAAGTGCCGGATCTCGACCTTTCGCATCCCTGGGAACTGGAGGCCGAGGCGGCCATCGACCTGGCCCGGGCCTGCGAGGCCGCGGCGCTCGCCGCGGACCGCCGCATCAACAATTCCGAGGGCGGCTCGGTCAGCACGCATCGCGCGCTGCGCGTGTACGGCAGCTCGCTCGGTTTCGTCGGCGGCTTCCCGCACACGAGCCACAGCGTGAGCTGTGTCGTGCTGGGCCAGCAGGGCGAGGACATGCAGCGCGACTACTGGTACACGACCGCGCGCGACTGGCGTGAGCTCGATCCTGTCGAGGTGGTGGGCCGGCGCGCGGCGGAGCGCACGGTGAGCCGCCTGGGCGCGGTCAAGCTCTCGACGCGGCGGGTGCCCGTGCTGTTCGCGCCGGAGGTCGCGCGCGGTCTGATTGGCCATTTCGTCGCCGCCATCCGCGGCAGCGCGCAGTACCGCCACAGCAGTTTCCTGCTCGACGTCGCGGGACAGCAGATCTTTCCGGACTGGCTGTCGATGCACGAGCGGCCGCACCTGCCGAAGGGTCTGGCGTCGGCCGCCTTCGACAGCGAAGGCGTCGCGACGCAGGATCGTGACCTGGTCGTGAACGGCGTCGTGAGCGGCTATGTGCTCGACACCTACGGTGCGCGCAAGCTGGGCCTCCGGACCACAGGCAATGCGGGCGGTCTGCACAACCTGCTGGTCGTGCCCGGGCCCGAGGACCAGGCTGGACTGCTCCGCCGCATGGGTACCGGGCTGCTGGTCACCGAGCTCATGGGGCAGGGCGTCAACATGGTGACCGGCGACTATTCGCGCGGCGCGACGGGCTTCTGGGTCGAGAATGGCGCCATCCAGTATCCCGTGCACGAGGTCACCATCGCGGGCAGCCTGCGCGAGATGTTCAGCCGCATCGTCGGGGTGGGCAGCGACGTCGACCGGCGCGGCGGCATCCGCACGGGCTCGATCCTGGTCGGCGAGATGACCGTCGCGGGCGATTGACGCCGTCCAGCGCCGGGTGCTGCGCCAGGGTCCGTCGACGTCTCGGGACGCGCGACGCAGCGGTCCCGGTCGCTGATCGGACTCCGGGCACGGACCGCCGCGCGGGACCGCGCGTTCAGTGGCGGCTGCGCTCCTCGATGAGCCCGGCGAGGGTCTTGCCGTTCAGCACACCGTGGACCGCGGCTTCGACGTCATCGGCGATCGCATCGGTGGGTCCGAAGCCGCGCCGGCGGCGGATCAGCCGCGCCTCGGGACCTTCGTCCTCGCGCAGCGCCGTGAGAATGGCCTCGAGTTCCAGGCCCTGCAGATCGCGTCCCGGCACCAGAACGTCGCCTTCGGTGTTGAGCAGCAGGCCTGCGGCTTCGAGCGGCCGTGTGACGTCCGCCAGCGTCGAGCTCGGGATGTCGAAGTGTTCTGACAGCCTGCGCAGCGACCAGCGATGCTCGCCCGTGCGATGGTGACGCCCGACCAGGTACATCACGGCGAGCCCGATGCGTTCGCGCAGGGCGCTCGAGAGCCTGAGCTCGTCGCGGCCTGTCAGCAGGTAACGCGGATTCTGCACGTAGAACGACAGCTGCGCGCCAACCAGCAGGATCAGCCAGCTCAGATAGATCCAGATCAGCGCGGCCAGGAAGATCGCGAAGCCGGCGTAGACGGCCACCAGGTTCGCGGACAGCGCGACGAAGCGCGCGAAGACCACGCCCGAGGCAGCCCAGAGAATACCTGCCACGGCGCCGCCAATGGCGGCGGCCCTGAGGCGTACGCGCGCATTCGGGATGTAGCCATAGAGGAACGTGAACACCAGTGCGACGAGCACGTAGGGCCCCACCCGGCCGAGCGCCGCGAACACACTGCCGAAGGGCTCGTAGGACGCGAGCCAGCGCATGATCGTGTGGCTCTGCACCGCCGAGATCAGGCTGAAGACCGCCACGAGGAACACCGGCCCGATGACGACCATGCTGACGTACTCGCTGACGCGCCGTGCGAGGCTGCGCGGCTGCTCGACGTGCCAGGCGAAATTGAACGCCTGCTCGACCTTCTGGATCGTCGACACGATGGTGTAGAGCAGGAATGCGAGGCCGAGTGAGCCCAGTACGCCGCCGCGCGCGCGCTCCACGAAGTCCATGATGCGCGCGGTCAGCTTGACGCCTTCGCGCCCGAGCGGCTCGAAGAACTGGTAGATCAGCGGCTCGAGGTCGCGGTGCACGCCCATGCCTTTC
Source organism: uncultured Steroidobacteraceae bacterium (assembly GCA_964459405.1). GTDB lineage: Bacteria > Pseudomonadota > Gammaproteobacteria > Steroidobacterales > Steroidobacteraceae > CAYWMY01. The sequence goes on from CAYWMY010000061.1 coordinate 8,719, forward strand.
AGCACTGCAAAGGCGAAGGCGATCAGCGGTACCAGCGACAGCAGGGTGGTGTAGGTCAGGTCCGTGGCGCGCAGATTGAGTTCGCCGCGGCCCAGGTCGCGCAGCAGCGCGTAGGGATAACGCGCGAGGCCGAGCGCACCACGCAGCAGCGCCGGTCGATGGTCGTGCGCGCGGAACAGCAGGTTCCGCAGCGTCTGATGGATGCCGAGGCGTGTCGCCATGATTCGAGCCTCGCACAGGTGCCGGGGCGGGGCAATTGCGGTCGGCGACATCCGCGCCGGCGCGCCGGCAGTCCTGCCGCGGGTCCCGCGGCGGCTGCCGTCATGGGCCGCGATTCACGTCGTCAGGATTCGCAGCGCGTCCGCGTACTTGGCCGCGGTTTTCTCGATGATCTCCGCCGGCAGCCGTGGTGCGGGAGGACGCTTGTTCCAGTCCAGCGTCTCGAGGTAGTCGCGCACGAACTGCTTGTCGAACGACGGCGGGCTGGCGCCGGGGCGGTACTGTGCGGCCGGCCAGAAACGGGACGAGTCGGGCGTCAGCGCCTCGTCCATGAGCACGACGTTGCCGGCCTCGTCGAGGCCGAACTCGAACTTGGTGTCGGCGATGATGATGCCGCGGTCGCGCGCATGCTCGGCCGCGAAGCGGTACAGGCGCAGCGACAGGTCGCGCACGCGCACGGCGATGTCCTGCCCCACCAGTTCGACGAGCCGGCCGAAACGGATATTCTCGTCGTGCTGGCCAACTGCGGCCTTGGTCGCGGGCGTGAAGATCGGCTCGGGCAGCTCCTCGGCGAGCCTGAGGCCCGCGGGCAGATGGATGCCGCAGACCTCGCCGGTCTTCTGGTAGTCCTTCCAGCCCGAGCCGATCAGGTAGCCGCGCACGACCGCCTCGAGCGGCAGCGGCTTCAAGCGCTTGACGACCACACTGCGGCCCGCGAGCGTCGCGCGCTCCTCGCGGTCCCTGACGATGCTCTCGAGCGACCAGTCCTCGAGGTGGTTGCTGACGATGTGCGCCGTGCGCCGGAACCAGAAATTCGACAGCTGCGTGAGCACGCAGCCCTTGTTCGGAATCGGGTCCGGCAGGATCACGTCGAAGGCCGACAGACGGTCGGTCGCGACGATCAGCAGGTGCCGGTCGTCGACGTCGTAGATGTCGCGGACCTTGCCCCGGTGCCGGAGATGCAGGTTCTTCAGCTGGGTCTCGTGGACGATCGCGCTCATGACGGCCTCGCTTGCGCAGCCCCTCTGGGGACCCGAGCGCAACGGGCAGATCCCGGGCCGTCCCTGGAGCGCGGCTGCTAACATACAGACAGACCGCGCCGGTCGCGATCAGTGCCAGGAATCTTGCAGGTCGGTCGATGAGCGGTCAAGAAAGCCCTGCACGGCGGCCGCGAGGCGTGCCGCTGCAGGCCCGTCGTCTTCGGACTTCCCGCAGCCTGCGATTTCCAGTCGATCACGAGCGATGTGCACGGACATGAAGCGCGCAATGCGGTTCCGCCTCCCGGCGGTCCGGTGACCGGGGGCGGAGCGTTGCGCTGGGCAGGCAAACTCGTGGGCGGGGTTCTGGGCTTCGCGACCGGGCTGGGTCCGGTCGGTGCGCTGGTCGGCTTCTTCATCGGTCATGCCTATGACGAGAGCATGGCGCGCCGTGAGGACGACGACGTCGACCCGGGCGATGCCGCCAACGTGCGCGAGGTGTTCTTCCGCACCATGTTCGCGGTCATGGGCTGCGTCGCCAAAGCCGACGGCCGGGTCTCGGAACAGGACATCGCGGCCGCGCGCCACATCTTCGCCCAGCTTCGGCTCGGCGAGGCCGCGTCACGCGTGGCGATCGATCATTTCAACCGTGGCAAGCAGCCCGACTTCCGCTGGCAGGACGCGGTTTCAGAACTGCGCCGCGTCTGCACAGGCCGGCACGACCTGCTGCGGATGTTCATGGAGATCCAGTTGCGTGCCGCGCTGCTCGGCAACGGGCTCGTGGGGCCGGTCCGTACGCTGCTGCTGCGGATTGCGCAGGGCCTCGGCATCTCCGGTCTCGAGTTCGCGCATCTGGAAGCCGTGCTGCGGCTGCAGGGCTACGGTGCGGGCTTCGACACGGGCGCCGGCCGCGGCGACTGGCAGCAGGACTACCGCGGCGCGGCCGGGGCGTCGGCGGCGGGTCCGCTGGCCGAGGCCTATGAGATTCTCGAGGTCGAGCCGACCGCGAGCGATGCTGATGTCACGAAGGCCTACCGGCGGCAGATGAGCCAGAACCATCCCGACAAGCTCATCGCGCGCGGGCTGCCCGAGTCGATGCTGGAGATCGCCAAGGAGAAGACCCAGGCGATCCAGGCGGCCTACGAGCGCGTGCGCGCC
>CAYWMY010000062.1:0-10994 GCA_964459405.1 uncultured Steroidobacteraceae bacterium
GGCGCTGCCGTGGCCCTTGCATTGCGGGCTTTCGACGACAATGTCATGTACTTCTACTCGCCGACACAGATCGAGGCCGGCGAGGCGCCGAGCGGTCGCGCCTTCCGCGTGGGCGGCCTCGTCGAACACGGCAGCGTCAAACGCCAGCCCGGCGATCTGACGGTGGAGTTCTCGGTGACCGACAACCTCAAGCGCATCCCGGTGCGTTACACGGGGCTGCTGCCCGACCTCTTCCGCGAGGGCCAGGGCGTGATCGCGCACGGACGGCTGGTGCCCGAGGGGCACTTCGTCGCCGACGAGGTACTCGCCAAGCACGACGAGAACTACATGCCACCGGAGGTGGCCTCGTCGCTGCACCCGGCACAGCCGGCGGATGTGAAGCCGTGACGGACGGCGTGCGGCACAGGTCCGGAACCGGCGCGGGTTCCGCGCCACGGGTGGCTTCGTCATGATCCCCGAACTCGGTCATTTCGCGCTGATCCTCGCACTGCTGCTCGGCATCGCGCAGGGTGTGCTGGGGCTCGCGGGTGCCGCACGGGCGCGTGAATCCTGGATGGCCGCCGCGCATTCGGCGGCGGTCGGCCAGACGGTGTTCGTTGCCTGTGCCTTCGGCACGCTCGTACAGGCCTTTCTGAGCAAGGATTTCTCCGTGCTGTACGTGGCCAGCAACTCCAACAGCGAGCTGCCGGCGTTCTATCGTGTCGCGGCCGTGTGGGGCGCGCACGAGGGGTCGCTGCTGCTGTGGACGCTGGTGCTGGCGCTGTGGACGCTGGCGGTGGTGATGTTCTCGAAGCAGATGCCCGAGAGCTTCCGCGCGCGCGTGATCGGTATCCTCGGCCTCATCAGCGTCGGCTTCCTGCTGTTCCTGCTCACGACCTCGAATCCGTTTGAACGGCTGCTGCCGGCCGCGGCCGAGGGCCGGGACCTCAACCCGCTGCTGCAGGACGTGGCGCTCGCCGCTCATCCGCCGATGCTGTACATCGGCTACGTCGGGTTCTCGGTGGCATTCGCGTTCGCCTGTGCGGCGATGCTGAGCGGCCGGCTGGATGCGGAGTGGGCGCGCTGGACGCGTCCGTGGACCGTGGCCGCATGGATCTTCCTGACGCTCGGCATCGCGCTGGGCAGCTGGTGGGCCTACTACGAGCTGGGCTGGGGCGGCTGGTGGTTCTGGGACCCGGTCGAGAACGCTTCGTTCATGCCCTGGCTCGCGGGCACGGCACTGCTGCATTCCCTGGCCGTCACCGAGAAGCGCGGCCTGTTCAAGAGCTGGACACTGCTGCTCGCGATCTTCGCATTCTCACTGAGCCTGCTCGGCACGTTCCTCGTGCGCTCGGGGGTGCTGGTGTCGGTGCACGCCTTCGCCAGCGACCCGTCGCGCGGCCTGTTCATCCTGGGCTTCCTGACCGTGGTCGTGGGCGGTGCGCTGGGCCTTTATGCCTGGCGGGCGCCGCTCATGAAGTCGGACGGCGCCTTCGAGTGGGGTTCGCGCGAAGCGATGGTGCTGATCAACAACGCGCTGCTGGTCGCGGCGGCGGGCCTGATCCTCGTGGGCACGCTGTACCCGTTGTTCCTCGACACGCTGAATCTCGGCAAGATCTCGGTGGGTCCGCCGTACTTCGCGACCGTGTTCGTCGTGCCATGCCTGCCGCTGCTGGCACTGCTCGCGGTCGGCATGCACGCGGCCTGGAAGCGCACGCGCTTCGCGGCTGTCAAACGTTTGCTGGTCGCGATGTTCGCGGCCTCGCTGCTCGCGGCGCTCGTCATTGCGGTCCAGGGTTACGGAGCATTCCGCGTCGGCACGATCATCGGCCTCACGGCCGGTCTGTGGGTCGTGCTGTCGTCGCTGCTCGATCCTGTGCTGCGCTGGCGCCGTGGTCTCAGCACCAGCCCGGCCATGATCGGCATGGCGCTCGCGCACCTCGGCGTAGGCCTGTTCACGGTCGGCGTGACCACGGTCGAATCCTTCAAGATCGAGAAGGACGTGTCGATCGCGCGCGGCGAGACGGTCCAGGCCGGCGACTATGACTTCACATTCGTTTCCATCGCGGCGGTCACCGGTCCGAACTACGACGGGGTACGCGCGGTGTTCCGCCTGTCGCGCGACGGCCGCGTGCTCAGCGAGGTCACGCCCGAGAAGCGCCAGTACCGGTCCGGTGGCAACGTCATGACGGAGGCCGGCATCGACGCCGGCCTGTTCCGCGACCTGTTCGTCGCACTGGGTGAGGACCTCGGCCGTGATCGCTGGAGTGTGCGGGTCCAGTACAAGCCGATGATCCGGTTCATCTGGTTCGGTGCGCTCATCATGGCGCTCGGTGGTCTCGTGGCCGCGAGCGATGCCCGCTACCGGCGCCGCGTGCCGGCGGCGCAGGGGGCGAAGGCGGCGGCGCTCACCGAGGGTGCTCGGTGAGGGCTCTCAAGTTCGTCCTCCCAGGGCTGTTGTTCGTAGTCCTGGTGGGATTCTTCGTCGCAGGCCTGCGCAAGGACCCCGGGCTGGTTCCATCGCCGCTCATCGACCGGCCGGCACCGGCGTTCAGGCTGCCGGCGCTGGGACAGCCCGGCGTCGTCGTCGACAGCGCGAGCTATGCGGGACGGCCGTACCTGGTCAACGTCTGGGCAACGTGGTGCGCGACCTGTCGCGAGGAACACGACATGCTGCTGCGGATCGCGCGCGACCATGACGTGCCGATCATCGGCCTCGACTGGAAGGATGACGACGCGGCGGCGATGCGCTGGCTCGCTCAGCTGGGGAATCCCTATGACCAGGTCGCCGTCGACGCGGATGGCCGCGTGGCCATCGACTGGGGCGTGTACGGCGCGCCCGAGACCTTTCTGGTCGGTGCCGACGGCCGCGTGAAGTACAAGCACATCGGCGCCATGACGCCGGAGGTCTGGCAGCGCGAGTTCCTGCCGCGTCTCGGAGCGCCGCGATGAGAAGGTTCGTGACGGGGCTGTGCGTGATGCTGGTGACGGCAACGACCCTGGCCATCGATGCCGAGCCGCCGCTGCCGGACGCGCGGCAGCAGGCGCGCTATGAGCGCCTGGTGCGCGAACTGCGCTGCCTGGTCTGTCAGAACGAGACCATCGCGGATTCGAACGCGCCGCTGGCCGCGGACCTGAGGCGTGAGCTGCGGCGCATGATCGTCGCGGGCCAGAACGACGACGAGATCCGCGGGTTCCTGACCGCGCGCTACGGTGACTTCGTCCTGTACCGGCCGCCGGTCTCGGGCCGGACCTTGTTCCTGTGGGCCGCGCCCGGCGTCCTGCTGCTCGCGGCGCTCGGAACCGCGGGCGTCTTCATCGCCCGCAAGGCGCGTGCCGCCCGGCAGGACGAACGGCTGCTCGACCTGGACGAGGACCGGGTATGAGCGGCTTCGTCGTGCTGGCGGGCATCATGGCGCTCGTGGCCGCGGTCGTGGTGGCCTGGCCGCTGTTCCGCCGACCGCAACCGTCGCGTGCCCTGGCGGTCGCGCTCATCGTCTGCATGCCGCTCGCCGCGGCGGGCTATTACGCAGCTTCATCCGGCGATGTCTGGCGCCGGGCGCATGGACCCGTGGCGCCCGCCGCAGCAGGGGGGCCGAATCCCCATGCGATGGTTGCCTCGCTCGAGGCGAAGCTGCGCGAGAACCCGGACGACGTGCCCGGCTGGATCATGCTGGGCCGTTCCCATCTCGTGCTGGGCGATGCGGCGCGGGCCGCGGCGGCGTACCAACGCGCCGTGGATCTGACCGGGGAGCGCAACGTCGATGCGCTCATCGGTCTCGGCGAGGCGCTCGTTTCGGGCAACGAGGCGGAGTTCACGGGGCGCGGGGGCGCGCTGTTCGAGCGCAGCCTCGAACTCGCGCCCGATGACGCGCGCGCGCTCTGGTACGGTGGCGTCGCCGCGATGCAGCGCGGAGACCTGGCGGTGACGCGCCAGCGCTGGCAGCGGCTCGCCAGCCAGGACGTGCCGCCCGACGTGCGGGAGGCGCTCGAGCGTGCGATCGCGCAGCTCGACGCGCCCGCGACCACGGGACCCGCTGCCATGGGTCAGCCCCAAGAGACGCCATGACCACCGCGATCGTTCGTTACTCACGCCCGCCGGCGACGCTGCCCATGTATCTGCGAGGCATCTTCATGCCGCGCGAGCCGCTGCTGCCGGACGGCGTGACGGTCGCGAACATGACGGCGCTGCTCGATGCGCAGCGCATCGAGCCCAGACATCTCGCACGCTACCGGGATGTCTGCGGTTTCCCGGACTCGAAGCTGCTGCCGGTGACCTACCCGCACGCGCTGGCGCTGCCCCTGCAGCTCGCGCTCATGTCGGACGCACGCTTCGTGGTGCGCCTGATGGGACTGGTCCACATCGCGAACCTCATCGAAGTGCTGCGGCCGATGCCGGTCGACGGCTGCTATGACCTGCGCGCCAGCGTTGCGGGTCATCGCGACTCGGATCGCGGACAGGAGATCGACCTGCTGCTCGAGATGAGCGACCGGGCAGGGCCGCTGTGGCGGGAGACCACGACGCTGCTCGCCCGCCGTCCGGTGACCGGGGCCGGTGCCGCGCGGGCCGCACGCCAGGTGCTGCAGTACGAAAAGCCGCCGGCCGGCACGCCGGTCACGAAGATGCCGCTGCTGGCACCCGCCAACATCGGTCGCCGCTACGGCTGGGCCTCGGGCGACATCAATCCCATTCACCTGGCCGACGTCAGTGCGCGGCCGTTCGGCTTCGAGCGCGCGGTGGCGCACGGGATGTGGTCGCTGTCGCGCTCGCTGGCCGCGATCGACGGCAACGGGAGCCGTGTGCCCTGCCGCATCAAGGTGGACTTCAAACTGCCGGTATTCCTGCCGGCCACACTGCAGCTGGAGCACTGGCGCGCCGGCGCGCGCGATGTTTTCGTGCTCAAGGACGGCGCCGGATCGCGACCGCACCTCGCCGGAGCCATCGAGCCGCTCAATGCCTGAGCGGCAGCGCCGCCTCCGCCCTGCCGGTCTCGTGCCGGTCCGGGCGGATGAGTGGCCGCTGTTCGGGCTCGCTTTCGCCTGCTTCTTCCTGCTGCTCTGCGGCTACTACCTGCTGCGACCGCTGCGTGATGCGCTCGCGGCGACGGCGGGCGGCGGCGGCATGCAATGGCTGTTCACGGCCACCTCCGTCGTCATGCTGCTGCTGGCACCGGCCTACGGGCTGCTGGTCGCGCGCCTGCGCAAGAACCTGCTGCTGCCGGCCGTGTACCTGTTCTTCGCCGCGAACCTGCTGCTGTTCTATGCGCTGTTTCGTGGCGCGCTGTGGCCGGAGTGGACCGCACGGGTGTTCTTCGTGTGGCTCTCCGTGTTCAACATGTTCGTGGTCTCGGTGTTCTGGAGCTTCATGGCGGACCTGCTGCCGAGGCAGCAGGCCGAACGCCTGTTTGGTCCGATCGCGGCGGGCGGCAGTGCCGGCGCGATCCTGGGCCCGCTGCTGGCCCACGCGCTGGTGGGACCCTTTGGTGCGGCGGGTCTGACGCTGCTGGCGGCGCTGCTGACGGCCGCGACGACGCTGTGCATCGCGGGCCTGCGTCGACGGGTCGCGCGTGGTGGAACCTTGCCGGCGGCCCTGCCGGTCGGCCACCGCGTCGGCGGGTCCGCCTGGGCGGGCTTCAGCGCGCTCGGCCGCTCGAGGTTTCTGCTGGCGATCTGCGCCATGGTGCTGCTCGCGTCGCTGGCGGCGACGTTCATGTATCTGGAGGTCGTGCAGCTCGCGGGCGAGCGCTACCCCGATGCCGCGACACGCACGCGCTTCTTCGCGCGCCTCGATCTGTCCGTCAACACCTCTGCGCTGCTGGTCCAGCTGATCGTGACACCCTGGCTGGTGCGCCGTTTCGGCATCGTCGCGGGCCTCATGCTGTTGCCGGTCGTGGCGTTCGGTTCGTTCCTGTGGGTTGCCGCGGTGCCGGGGCTGATGACGCTGGCCTCGACCCAGGTGCTGAGGCGTGTTCTGGAGTTCGGTGCGGCCCGACCCACGCGGGAGATGCTGTTCACGGCGGTCGACGAGGAAACCCGTTTCAAGGCCAAGAATTTCATCGATACTGCGGTGCAGCGCCTGAGTGACACCGCATCGGCGTGGCTGCATGCACTGCTGCACGCGGCTGGTATCGCCGCGGGCGGACTCGGTATGGTCTGTGCCGGCGTGATGCTGGCGATCATGGCGCTGGCGGTATGGCTCGCATCCGAGTTCGCCCGGATGCCGCCGCCGGCCGTCGTGAGCGGCGGGCAGCCCACGCACCCGCCACTCAGAGTGGGTTGAACGCTTGCCGCTGCAGGACACCGGCCGATCGCGCGGGCAGCCCGCGCGCGCGCCGCTCGCGGTCGATTGAAGCCGCGTCGGTCCCCTCTGGCGCGGCGGGCGAAGAACGCGCCATGCACCTTCCCGTCGAGCGAGGGGGCCGGGAGGGCACGCACGGCGGACACCGGCCCGGTGGTGGTGCCCGTCCGTTGCCGTCCTGCCTGTGCGGTGTCCGGGGGCTGCGCTAAACTGGCACCGCGTGATGTCGCGCAGGCGTGCGGTTCTTCGAAAGAGGTGGGCAACCCATGATCAGCAAGTTCCAGTCCGGGATCCTCACGCTGGCGATCGGCCTGCTCGCGGCAGGCGCCGGTTCCGCGGGCGTCACGGACTACGTGTCGGGCATGGGTGCCAGTCCCGTGACGGGCGCAGCCGGTACCGAGGGCGCGACCGGCGACGCCGGGCTCGAGAGGTGCTCCAAGCCGATGGGTGCCCTGGGCGTCGTCGAACCGCAGGACATGATCGTGCAGTCGCTGCGCGGCTATGGACTGGGCTCCCCGGTCGGACTCATCCGCATGATGATCCAGCAGTCCAACTGCTTCATCGTCGTCGAGCGCGGCGTCGGCATGCAGAACCTGATGCAGGAACGCGAGCTCGCGGCTTCGGGCGAGGCCCGCAAGGGTTCCAACATGGGCAAGGGACAGATGGTGGCGGCCGACTTCGTGCTCACGCCTTCGGTCGTATTCTCGGAGGGCAATGCGGGCGGGGTCGGCGGCGCGCTGGGCGGCATCCTGTCGCGCCGCAATCCGCTGATCGGCGCCGTGGCTGGCGGGCTCAAGTTCAAGGAGGCGCAGACCAGCATGCTGGTCGCGGATGCGCGCAGCGGCGTGCAGGTGGCGGCCGCGGAGGGCAGCACGAGAAAGGCCGATCTTGCACTCGGCGGGGCGCTGTTCGGTGGCGGCGTCGGTGCCGTGGCCGGCGGCTACGGCAACACCAACGAGGGCAAGATCATCGCGGCCGCATTCCTCGACAACTACAAGAAGGTTGTGAGTGTGATCCGCGACGATCCGAGCCTGCAGCGAGACGTCGGCACCTTGAAGCAGGAGGCCGCGGCCGGTGGCAGGCCGGGCGCGGGGCCCGCGTACAATGAAGGCGACGTGGTCACGCCCAAGATCAACAATGTGAAGCTGCTGGCGCAGGCGAACGACGCGGCCAAAGTGGTCGCAACGGTGCCGAAGGGCGAGGAACTCGTGGTGCTCGGGGCCGAGGAGAACGGCTTCATCCACGTGCAGGGCTCGTCGGCGACGGGGTGGATCAAGAAGCTGCTCGTCGTGCAGCCGTAATCCGTCCCGGCCGGATTCCCGGCGCGGCGGCAAGCCGCGGGCGCGGGTCGTCACGGCGGCGGGGCGCGAGGGCGCGCCGCCGCGGTCTCAGTCCGCCACGCGCAGCACGATCTTGCCGATGTGGGCGCCTGATTCCATGAGCCGGTGAGCTTCGGTCACCTCGTCGAGCGCGAACGTGGCGTGGATCCTCGGTGCCGCGCGGCCCGCGTTCAGGATCGGCCAGACCTGTTCGCGCAGCGCCGCCGCGATCGCGCCTTTCTCGGTCGCCGAACGCGGGCGCAGCGAGGATCCCGTGATGACGAGGCGCCGCGTCAATACCGGCAGCAGACTGAAGCGTTCCACGGTCGCGCCCCGCATGAGTCCGACCAGCACGAGTCGCCCGTCGATCGCGAGACAACGCAGATTGCGCTCGAAGTAAGCCGCGCCGACGATATCCAGTATCACATCGACGCCGCGGCCGGAGGTGATCTCGGCCATGCGCGCGACAAAGTCCTCGCGCCGGTGGTCGATGACGGTATCCGCGCCGAGATCGAGGCAGGCCGCGCACTTCTGCGGTGAGCCCGCCGTGGCATGGACGCGGGCGCCGAACTCCCGGGCCAGCAGGATCGCGGTCACGCCGATGCCGCTGGTGCCACCGTGGACGAGCAGCGATTCACCGCGCGTGAGCCGGCCCTGCTGGAACAGATTCGTCCACACCGTGAAATATGTTTCCGGCAGCGCGGCCGCGTGGAGCGCGTCGTAGTCCTTCGGCCAGGGCAGGCACTGGACCGCGGGCACGACGCAATACTCGGCGTAGCCGCCGCCATTCGTGAGCGCGCAGACGCGCTCGCCGACCCGCAGCCTGCTGACGTCCCGCCCGGCCGCCACCACTTCGCCCGCCACCTCGAGGCCGATGACCGGGTTCGCATCGGCGGGCGGGTCGTACAGGCCACGGCGCTGCAGCACGTCGGCGCGGTTCACACCCGCGGCCAGCACGCGGATCAGGACCTCGTCCGCCCGTGGTTCCGGCACCGGCGCACGACCGAGCTGCAGCACCTCGGGGCCGCCCGCTGCCAGCGTGGTCACCTGTTTCATCTCGACGGCCAGGACAGGGCTCATGTCCGCGCAGCTCCAGTCTTCAGGGACGTCACTATTCCCGCGGCAGTGCGGCGAACGCAAGTTCCGCCCGCACGGGGCCGCTCGCGTCAAGGCCGGCGGCTAGGCGGCACGCGAAACCCGCGCGGAACTCCGCCCTCGAGGTGCGCCAATTGGTCTGCGACCCCTCAGGATGACGCACTCGGCGGCACCGCGGGCGATGCGGGCCCTCTCGAGGTCGACGAGCTCGTCCGCGACCCTTCGGCCCGCGACGCCCGCGCGGCACTTCGGTTAGGCTGGCGCACGGTCGTGCGACCTCCGGAGACTCCGATGGAATACCGCAATCTGGGCCGTACCGGCGTCAAGGTGAGCCCGCTGTGCCTGGGCACCATGATGTTCGGGAAGGGTGCGGGTGAAGCCGAATCGATCGCGATGGTCGAGCACGCGCTCGATGCGGGCCTCAACTTCATCGATACGGCCGACGCCTACTCGGCGGGCGACAGCGAGCGATTCATCGGCAAGGCGCTGCGCCGGAGCGGACAGCGTTCGCGTGTGGTGCTCGCGACCAAGGTGTTCTTCCCCATGGATCCCGGCGATCCGAATGCGGCCGGCCTCAGCCGGCGACACATCCTGCGGGCCTGCGAGGACTCGCTGAGGCGCCTGGACACGGACTGGATCGACCTCTACCAGCTGCACCGGTCCTGCGCCGAAATCCCCATCGACGAGACGCTGCGTGCGCTGGACGATCTGATCCGGCAGGGCAAGGTCCGCTACATCGGCAGCAGCATGTTCCCGGCCTGGAAGATCGTCGAGTCGCTGTGGGCGGCGAAGGAGCTTGGACTCAACCGCTTCATATGCGAGCAGGCGGCGTTTCACCTGCTGGATCGCACCGCCGAGCGCGAGGTACTGCCCGCTGTACGCAGCTTCGGCCTCGGCTTCATTCCCTGGGGCCCGCTCGCGGGCGGGTTGCTGACGGGCAAGTACCGGCGCGACGCGCTCGATGTCGAGGGGCGCTGGCAAGGGGGACTCGACAACATGCATCGTACGATCACGCCGGCAGCGTTCGACGTCATCGAGGCCACCGTAAGTCTCGCGGCGGAGAAGGGCTGTTCACCCTCGCAGCTGGCGCTCGCGTGGAATGCCGCGCAGCCGGGCGTCACGGCGCCCATCATCGGGCCGCGCACGATGGAGCAGCTGCGGGACAATCTCGGTGCGGCCGCGATCCGGCTGACGGCACAGGATCTCGCCGAGCTCGATCGCCTGGCGCCGCCCGCGCAGGCAAGCATGCGTTACTACGATGCCTCGATGGCGGTGGACAGGTCTCCCAACCTGCATCGCTGGTAGCGGATCAGCCGCGTGCCGCGCATCACGCGGCACGGCCTGCCGCGGTGGGTTCAGGCGAAGGCGGTACGGAACCACTGCGTGGCCGCAGCCAGCGCGCGCTCGTCGGACAGCGCCTGATAGCCCATGCGTTCGTCGTCGGGCGCCTGGCGGTTCGTGAAGCTGTGCTTGGTGTTGCCGAAGGTCGTGATCTGCCAGTCGGTGACCCCGCCCGCAATGAATGCCTGTTGCAGCGCTGACACGCGTTCGGCGGGCACCAGCGGATCGGCGGCGCCGGTGCAGATCAGCATGCGGGCCTTGATGGACGTGGCGTCCGTGAGGGTCAGATCGTCGAGCCCCCCGTGGAAGCTCACGGCAGCCGCGAGGTCGGCACCGCTCAATGCGAGTTCGATGACCGTCGTGCCGCCGAAGCAGTAGCCCACCGCACCAAGACGCGAGCGATCGACGATCGGCCAGGAAGCGAGCGCCAGCAGGGCGGCCCGGGCGCGCGCGCGCCAGATGCCGCGATCCGCCCGCAACGCCGCCATGCGCGGTGTCAGCAGACTGAAATCATCGGCATAGAAACCCCCGCCATACAGGTCCGCGACGAACACGGCATGGCCCTGCGCGACCATCTGTTCGATGTGGTGCGGCGGGCGCAGGCCGACGCCGCGCGCATCGGGCACGTGCAGGATGCCGGGGCGTGATGGCCCCCGCATGGCGTCCCATACGCGGATGCCGCGGCAGGTCACTGCGTCATGATGGTATTCGACGATTTCGGTCTGCATCGCGGGACCACCGTTGGATTCAGGGGCTGCCGGAATGTTACCGCGGACGGCGGGGCCGTCGAGGCAGCCACCAGGGCGCGGCGGCCGGCATCCCGCAGATCGCGGTCGTGATGGGCGGCTGCACGGCGGGCGGCGCCCACGTCCCCGCGATGAGCGACGAGGCGGTCATCGTGCGCAACCAGGGCACGATCTTCCTCGGCGGCCCGCCGCTCGTGAAGGCCGCGACCGGCGAGG
>CAYWMY010000063.1:0-5673 GCA_964459405.1 uncultured Steroidobacteraceae bacterium
GCCCGGGGCACTGTACCGTCTGCTGGAGCCGCTGGCGCTGCACGGAATCAGCATGACGCGCATTGAATCGAGGCCCTCGAAGCGACGCAAGTGGGACTACGTGTTCTTCGTCGACGTCGAGGGACACGAGCAGGACCCCCCGGTCAAGCGCGCGCTCGCGGAGCTCAGGAAGCGCGCGGCGCTGTTCCGCGTGCTGGGATCCTATCCGCGGGCCATCGGCTGAAGCGCCCGGCCATGCACGCCACCTGCACAGGATCCTGACCGGTGTCGAACCGCCTCGAAACGCTGGCCGCTCCCGGCGTCCGCACGCTGTCCCCCTACCTGCCCGGCAAGCCCATCGATGAGCTGGAGCGCGAGCTCGGCATCCGCGACAGCATCAAGCTGGCGTCAAACGAGAACCCGCTGGGTCCCGGTGCGGCGGCCCGCGCGGCTGCGGCCGCGGCGATCGACGGCGTCGGCCAGTACCCGGACGGCAGTGGCCACCGGCTGCGCGCCGCGCTCGCCGCCCGCCACGGACTGGATCCGGCGCACGTGACGCTCGGCAACGGCTCGAACGACCTGCTGGTGATGCTGGCGGAGGCGTTCCTGACGCCGGCCGACGAGGCCGTGATGTCGCAGTACTGCTTCGCGGTTTACCCGCTCGCGGTGCGGGCGACCGGCGCCACGGCGCGTATCGCGCCGGCGCTCGGCCTGGATCACGCGATGCCGCTCGGTCACGACCTCGGGGCCTTCCGCGCGCTCATCGGACCCGCAACGCGCCTCGTGTTCATCGCCAATCCGAACAACCCCGTGGGCAGCTGGCTCGGCGCGCGTGAGCTGCACGACTTCCTGTGCTCATTGCCGGCCCATGTGATCGCCGTGGTCGACGAGGCGTACTTCGAGTATTCACGCGAGGTCGATTGCGCCGACGCGACCCGCTGGCTCGGCGAGCTGCCGAATCTCGTCGTGACGCGCACCTTCTCGAAGGCCTACGGCCTCGCCGGCCTGCGCGTCGGTTACGCGCTTTCACACCCGGACATCGCGGACCTGCTCAACCGCGTGCGGCAGCCGTTCAACGTCAACTCGCTGGCCCTCGCGGCGGCCGAGGCCGCGCTGCGCGACTCCGCGCATCTCGCCGCGGTGGTCGCACTGAATCGCGGCGGGCTCGTCGAGCTGCGCAGCGGCCTGGAGCGGCTTGGTCTTCGGGTGCTGCCGTCCGCAGCCAATTTCCTGCTGGTCGATTGCGGACGACCCGCCGGCGCGCTGTACGAGGCGCTGCTGCGCGAGGGCGTCATCGTGCGCCCCGTGGCGGGCTACGGGCTGCCGAACGCGCTGCGCATCACGGTCGGCACCGCGACCGGCAATGCGCGCTGCCTGGCGGCGCTCGAACGCGTGCTGCGGATGCCCGTATGACGCTGCGACACTACCGGGCGAAGCCGGCCCCGCGCGTCTCGGGGCGCATCCGCGTGCCGGGCGACAAATCGATCTCGCACCGCGCCATGATGCTGGGCGGCATTGCCGACGGCGTGACGCGCGTGAGCGGTTTCCTCGAGAGCGAGGACTGCCTCGCGACGCAGCGCGCGATGGTGGCGATGGGTGTGACCATCGAGGCGCCAAAGCCGGGTGAGGTGCGTGTGCACGGCGTCGGCCTGCGCGGCCTGAAGCCTCCCGCGGGCCGGCTCGACATGGGCAACGCCGGCACGGCCATGCGGCTGTTCACGGGCCTGCTCTGCGCCCAGGCCTTCGACAGCGTGCTCGTGGGCGACAGCTCGCTGATGAAGCGGCCCATGGAGCGCGTCGCGGGACCGCTGCGGCTCATGGGCGCGCAGATCGGGACCGAGCAGGGACGTCCCCCCGTGCGCATCACGGGTGGCCGGGCCCTGCAGGGCATCGACTATCCCCTGGAAGTACCGAGTGCACAGGTCAAGTCGGCCATCCTGCTGGCGGGACTGTATGCCCGGGGCCGTACCCGCGTTACCGAGCCGGCGGTCACGCGCGACCACAGCGAGCGCATGCTGCGGGCTTTCGGCATCGAGGTGCGGACCGACGGTGCCAGGGTGTCGCTGGCGGGCGGCGGAGCACTGCGGGCCTGCGACATCGAGGTGCCGGGAGACATATCGTCTGCGGCATTCTTCCTCGTCGCCGGCGCGCTCGCGGCAGAGCCTGCGCTGATGATTGAGAACGTGGGCGTCAATCCGACTCGCACGGGTATCCTCGACATCCTGCGGCTGATGGGTGCCGACATCGAGCTGCGCAATGAGCGTCGCGCGGGCGACGAGCCTGTGGCCGATCTGCTCGTGCGTCGCAGCGCACTGCGTGGCATTCGCGTGCCGCGCGAACTGGTACCGCTCGCCATCGACGAGTTCCCGGCGCTGTTCGTCGCCGCTGCGGCGGCTTCGGGCGAGACGCTCGTGGAGGGCGCCGAGGAACTGCGCGTCAAGGAGAGCGACCGGATCGCGGTGATGGCCGAGGGACTGGGAGCGATCGGCGTCGCCTGCGAACCGAGGCCCGACGGCATGCTGATCCGCGGCGGGGTCGTGCGCGGCGGCCGCGTCGACAGTCATGGCGACCATCGCATCGCGATGTCCTTCGCGGTCGCCTCGCTGGTCGCCGAGGGCGCGATCGAGATCGCCGATACAGCCAATGTGGCGACCTCGTTCCCGGGTTTCGTGGCGCTCGCGCGCCGCACGGGACTCGATCTGGACGAATTCTGAGCGCATGGGTGCCGGAGTCCCGGTCATCGCAATCGACGGGCCGAGTGGCTCGGGCAAGGGCACCGTGAGCCGGCGCGTCGCCGCGGCGCTGGGCTGGCACCTGCTGGACAGCGGCGCGCTGTACCGGCTCGTAGCCCTGGCGGGCGGCCTCGCGGGGCTCGATGCCGCGGACCGTGCAGGGCACGCCGCGCTTGCGCGCTGCATGGCGGTGCGCTTCGGCGTGGACGAACACGGTGATGAGGTCGTGTATCTCGACGGACGGCCCGTGACGGGGGAGATCCGCACCGAAGCGGCCGGGGAGTCCGCCTCGCGCGTGGCCGCGTGGCCCGAGGTCCGCACGGGTCTGCTCGAGCGGCAACGCCGGTTTGCCGAGCCACCGGGGCTGGTTGCGGACGGCCGCGACATGGGGTCCATCGTGTTCCCGTCGGCCGGGCTCAAGCTGTTCCTGACGGCGAGCGCCGAGGAACGGGCCCGGCGACGCTATAAGCAGTTGAAAGACAAGGGGTTGAGTGTTAACCTCGCCGCCCTTTCCGCCGAGATCGCCGAACGCGACGGACGCGACGCGACGCGGGCCGTCGCTCCGCTCGTCGCCGTTGACGACGCGATCGTCATCGATTCGACGGGGATGAACGTCGATGCCGTCGTCGCGCGCGTGCTGGAGCTCGCGCGGGTGCGGTTCGGCTGAACAGGATGGACGGATTTTGCCGGCACGACGGGCCGGCGGGTGGGCGGCACCGGGACGTGAACCGCCGCGTGGCAGCGACCCCCTCCTGGCCGGAGTGCCAAAGAGGGAAACGGATCGGGTCCGCACAGGACCCTCGGTAACAACATGACTGAATCATTTGCACAGCTGTTCGAGCAGAGTCTGGCGAGCCAGCGCATCAAGGCGGGCCAGATCCTGAACGGGTACGTCGTCGACGTCGGCCCGGACATGGTCATCGTCAACGTCGGACTGAAGTCCGAGGCGGCGATTCCGCTGGAGCAGTTCAAGAACGAGCGCGGCGAAATCGAAGTGAAGTCCGGCGACGAGGTCGAGGTCGCGCTCGACGCCGTCGAGGATGGTTCCGGCGAGACGCGCCTGTCACGCGAGAAGGCCAAGCGTGCGCGCACCTGGACGCGGCTCGAGAAGGCGTTCGAGTCCGGCGAGATCGTCAGCGGCATCATCAACGGCCGCGTCAAGGGCGGCTTCACCGTGGAACTCGAGAACGTGCGCGCGTTCCTGCCGGGTTCGCTGGTGGACGTGCGGCCGGTGCGCGATCCGTCCTATCTCGAGGGCAAGACGCTCGAGTTCAAGGTCATCAAGCTCGACCAGAAGCGCAACAACGTCGTGGTGTCACGACGCGCGGTCGTGGAGCAGGAGTACAGTGCCGAGCGCAGCCAGCTGCTCGACAACCTGAAGGAAGGCGACGTCGTCAGGGGCGTGGTCAAGAACCTGACCGACTACGGCGCATTCGTCGACCTGGGTGGCATCGACGGCCTGCTGCACATCACGGACATGGCCTGGAAGCGCGTCAAGCA
This sequence comes from uncultured Steroidobacteraceae bacterium, assembly GCA_964459405.1. Classification (GTDB taxonomy): domain Bacteria; phylum Pseudomonadota; class Gammaproteobacteria; order Steroidobacterales; family Steroidobacteraceae; genus CAYWMY01. The sequence goes on from CAYWMY010000063.1 coordinate 4,212, forward strand.
CCCGTCGGAAGTCGTCAAGGTCGGCGACGAGATCGACGTGCGCATCCTGAAGTTCGATCGCGAGCGGCAGCGCGTGTCGCTCGGCATCAAGCAGCTCGGCGCTGATCCGTGGCAGAACATCGCGCGCCGCTATCCGGCGAACACGCGTCTGTTCGGCAAGGTCACCAACATCGCTGACTACGGCTGCTTCGTCGAGATCGAAGAGGGTGTCGAGGGCCTGGTGCACGTCTCGGAGATGGACTGGACCAACAAGAACATCAATCCGGCCAAGGTCGTGCAGATCAGCGAGGAAGTCGAGGTCATGGTGCTCGACATCGACGAGGATCGCCGCCGCATTTCGCTGGGCCTCAAGCAGTGCAAGCAGAATCCATGGCGCGAATTCGCGGAGACCTACAACCGCGGCGACCGCGTCTCGGGCCAGATCAAGTCGATCACGGATTTCGGCATCTTCATCGGGCTCGCGGGCGGTATCGACGGCCTCGTGCACCTGTCGGACATCTCCTGGGACCGCCCGGGCGAGGAGGCGGTGCGCGATTACCAGAAGGGCCAGACGCTCGAGGCGATGGTGCTGTCCATCGACCCGGAGCGCGAACGGATTTCGCTCGGCGTCAAGCAGCTCGCGAAGGATCCGTTCTCGGGCTTCCTGGCCGATCACCCGAAGGGCAGCATCGTCAAGGGGACGGTGCGCGAGGTCGACGCGCGCGGCGCCATCATCGACCTCGGCAATGGCATCGAGGGCCAGCTGCGCGCCTCGGAGCTGTCGCGTGACCGGGTCGAGGACGCACGGCAGTTCCTCAAGGTCGGCGACGAGGTCGAGGCCAAGTTCACGGGCGTCGATCGCAAGAGCCGGGCCATCACCCTGTCGATCAAGGCGAAGGAAGCGCACGAAGAGGCGGAAGCCGTGCAGCAGTATGGCGGCGGCTCGACGGCGACGGGCACTTCGCTCGGCGATCTGCTGAAGGAGCAGATCGGCTCACAGTAATCGAAGACCGGGGCCGGGCTGCGATGGCGGCCCGGTCCCCGGCGACAGGGAGCGAATCAATAACGAGGCCCGGATGCTCGCATGACCAAGTCGGAGCTGATCGAAATCATCGCCGCGAAACAGAAGCATCTTCCGGCCAAGGACATTGAACTGGCCGTCAAGCAGATGCTCGAGATCATGAGCGACGCACTCGCCAACGGCGAGCGCATCGAAATCCGCGGCTTCGGCAGCTTTTCGCTGCACTTCCGGCCACCGCGTCAGGGCCGCAACCCGAAGACGGGCGAGGCAGTGGCGCTGTCGGGCAAGCACGTGCCGCATTTCAAGCCCGGCAAGGACCTGCGTGAGCGGGTCAATGAAGGCCAGGCCAATCCGATCCGCGACTGAGCCCCGCGTTCCCCGTGCGGCTGTCGTGGCTGCACGCACCGGGTGAGCTGACGTGGCGCTGCTGTCGTCCTGGACCGTTGCCGGACTCGTCGCACT
>CAYWMY010000063.1:5683-10971 GCA_964459405.1 uncultured Steroidobacteraceae bacterium
CGACGACGGCAGCCGCCTGCGCCGGGACTACCTGCGCGGGCTCAACTTCCTCGTCAACGACCAGCCCGACCGCGCACTCGAATCGCTGCTGCGCGTGGCCGAGGTCGACCGTGACACCATCGAGATGCACCTCGCGATCGGCGGGCTGTTCCGGCGCCGCGGCGAGATCGATCGCGCGATCCGCATTCACCAGGGCATCGTGGCCCGCGAGAACATCGAGGACACGCTGCGCGAGCAGGCGAAGTACGCGCTCGCGCAGGACTACCAGCGCGCCGGCCTGTTCGACCGCGCCGAGGAGATCTTCCTCGAGCTGTCCGAGGGCGGCGCCTACCGGCTGCCCGCGATGCGCGAGCTGGTCGGCATCTATGAGCTGGAACACGAGTGGCTCAAGGCCACGGAGATGCACCGGCGGCTGGCGCGCATCGGCCATCCGCAGCAGGAGGTGGCCGTGCTGCACTACTGCTGCGAGCTCGCGGAAGTCGAGCGGGCCGCAGGCCGGCTGGAGCAGGCCCGGCAGTACCTGCGCGAGGCGCGCGGCGTCGGCCGTCGTCTGCCACGCGGCGCGCTGCTGCGGGCCGACATCGCGATCGAGGAGGGTGATACGCCGCTGGCGCGACGCCTGCTCAGACGCGCGATCGAGCAGGATCCGGGCCAGATCGACGAGGCCCTGCCGCGCATGTTGCGCATCGCCCGCGGTGATCCGGATGGGGGGGACGCGGTAGTGGCCGAGTTCGTGGCGGCCTGCAGCGGCGGCTCGCGCGAGCTGGCCTATGCCGCGATCGTGTCGGATACACTGGATTTCCCTGCACTGCAGAAGCTGGTGCGCGACTTCCTGCGCGACGACGAGTCCGTGGCGGGGCTGATCCGCGCGCTCGGACGCGACATCGACGACCTCGATGCGCGCGCGCTGGCCGAGGTCTGCGCCGTGCTGCGACGGCTCGCCGCCAGCATGCCGCGGCACCGCTGCATCGACTGCGGTTTCACGAGCCGCGCGCACTTCTGGCAGTGTCCCGCATGCAAGACCTGGGACAGCCAGCGACCGGTGCTGCGATTCGAGTTCGGCGTCGGGCACGAGGCCTCGGCCCGGCACACGTGAGACTGGCGCGCGACCGGCTCGGCGCGCGTGTCTGCCGCTGAATCGTGGCAAAGGCCGGCGAAATCCGCGCACTGCGATCGGACCATGGACGCTAAGGTTTCCGGGACGCGCGGCGATGGGCGCCGCGCCAAGCGAAGGAAACGCACATGAACAGAAAGACATTCCGTGCGGCGGTGCTGGCCACGCTGCTGGCCGCATCGGCCGCCTCGGCCGGACCCGTCAACGTCAATTCGGCCGACGCGCGCACGCTGGCGCGCGAGTTGCAGGGTGTGGGGGCTTCCAAGGCCCAGGCCATCGTGGCGCATCGTGAAAAGAACGGGCCTTACCGATCGGCCGATGACCTCGCGAAGGTGAAGGGCATCGGCACGAAGCTCGTGGAGCGCAACAGGGAGAGTCTGCGATTCGAGGCGGCTGCGGAGCGGCCGAAGCCCGCGGGCTGAGGGCGGCCGGGGTCGTCGCGCGTGCGTGAACTGGCGCACGCGCGACGCCGCGCTCATCAGGCTATGATCCGCCCCGTTCTGTAAAATCAGCCAGGAGGCCGATCCGTGAGCACCCGAGCCCCGATCCACACCGCCGTCTTTCCTGTGGCCGGTCGCGGCACCCGCTTCCTGCCCGCGACCAAGGCGAGCCCCAAGGAGATGCTGCCGATCGTCGACAAGCCGCTGATCCAGTATGCGGTCGAGGAGGCGCTGGCCGCGGGTGCGCGCAATCTCGTGTTCATCACCGGCAGCTCCAAGCGGGCCATCGAGGATCATTTCGACTCGGATCCGGAACTCGAGGCCGCGCTCCAGGAGCAGGGCAAGCACGAACTGCTCGAGTCGCTGCGCAGCATCCTGCCCTCGTACGCAGCCTGCATCTACATCCGCCAGCCCGCACCGCTGGGACTCGGCCATGCGGTACTGTGCGCGCGCCCGGTGGTGGGCAACGCGCCGTTCTTCGTGCACCTCGCCGACGACCTGATCGATGCCGAGACGGCGGTGCTGAAGCAGATGGCAGACCAGTACCAGCAGCACGGTGGCAGCATTATCGGCGTCGAGACCGTGGCCGCCGACGAAACGGACAAGTACGGCATCGTCGCAACGGATGCGAGCGATGGCCCGCTCGCACGGGTCCGTCGCATCGTCGAGAAGCCGAAGCCGAAGGATGCACCCTCGACCCTGGCCGTCGTCGGCCGCTACCTGCTGTCCGGCACGATCTTCGACAAGCTCGAGCGCATCGGGCGCGGGGCCGGTGGTGAGATCCAGCTGACGGATGGCATTGCCGCGCTGCTGGCCGACGAGCCGGTGTACGCCTATCGATTCCAGGGCAAGCGCTACGACTGCGGCAGCAAGCTCGGCTACCTGCAGGCGACGGTCGAATATGCACTCAAGCACTCGAGCCTGGGTGGCGCCTTCAGTGAGTACCTCGCGGGCCTCAATGCCGGACTCGCGCCGCGGGCGCGACGGGCGAACGGCGGGCGCTGAGTCCTCCAGACTCCAGGCGTTCCACCGCGCGGCTTCGCGCACGGTGGTGCCGGTGCGCCAGGACCCCACCAGACACCCGTCGGTGGGGTTTTTCATTGACGGCCTGTGCCGACAGCCGGGCTGCGGTGAGCGGCGGAAGGTGCCCGCCGACATCGGGACACTCGCGGCTGCGCGAATCCGGGGCGACCTCACGTTCGAACAGGGGCGGCGGTACCCGGATTCTGAAGCGGGCTGTGCGTGACGTTCCCGAGACGATCGTGCGGGATGCAGAAACCGCAATGGTACTCGGGTTCTGATGCAGGCCACGGGGCGGGCGGCGGTTTACGTCGCCGGCGGATTGCGGTGAGAATGCGCGGGTCGGGCGCGGCGGACGGCATCCTGTGTCCAGGGCCGAGGCGGGCTCGACCTTTAGACCGAGCGGGGGGTCCAATGGCCATTTCGAGTACCGACGTCGTGAGGAAGCTGTTCGAGTGCGCGCTGGCGGGCGACTTCGAAGGGCTGAAGCGCTACCTGCACCCTGAGGTGCGTGTCTATGAGGCTGAGTCGCTGCCTTACGGTGGTGTCAAGGTCGGAATCGATGCGATGGTTGCCCTCAATGAAGAAGTGTTCAAGTTCTGGTCGGACTTCTCAGTCACGATCAAGCACATCTTCGGCGAGGGTGAGTGGGTCACGGCGCTCACGGAAATGCAGGGCAAGGCCCGTACCACCGGCATAGCGTTCAAGCTGCCGCTGGCCGAGGTCTTCCGGGTCAGGGATGGCAGGATCGTCGAGATCACTCCTTACTACTTCGATACCAAGCTGCTGTACGACGCCCTGCATGGCACGGGCGGCAAGAGCTGAGCGTGGATCGGTCCGCGGCTGGCGGATCGCGGGACCAGAGGCCGTGCCGCGACGTGTGCCGCGGCGGTCCGTGATCTCGCCCTGACTCAAGTCGCCGGCCCTGAGCGAGTGGCGCGGGGTCGAGGGCGATCGTCGTTGGAGCATCCATGGCTGAACACGCGACCATTGACTGCGACCTGCTCGTCATCGGCGCGGGCATGGCCGGCCTGTCCGCCGCCGGCTACGCCGCGGAGCATGGCGCGAACGTCATTGTGCTGGAGAAGGCGGACCGATTCGGTGGCTCGGCCCTGCTCTCCGGTGGCGTGCTCTGGACCGCAACCTCCCCGGGCCGCATGCGGCTGCACGGCATGGGACGTCCGGAGCTTGGCGAGGTCGTGTTGCGCAACTACGTCGACGGCATGAGCTGGCTGCGGCGCCGCGGCGTGGCGATGTCGCCGGTCGTCACGGCGCTGCACGGCCGTGGTTACCAGATCGACATCCTCGATCACCTGCGCGGCTGTACGCATCTGGTCGAGCAGCGGGGCGGGCACGTTTCGCCGGGCACCGACACCGAATGCCTGCTCACGGACACCGCGGGTGCTGTGGTCGGCGCCCGCACACGCAGTCCCGACGGCAGCATCGACGTGCGCTCGAAGGCCACGCTGCTCGCGACGGGAGGATTCCAGAACTCGGCCGAGCTGCGTGGACGTTACATCCACCCGCACGCCGTCGATCGCATCCTCATGCGATCCAATCCCGTCAGCTGCGGCGACGGGCTGCGCCTCGGCACCGCGATCGGTGCGGCCATGCGCGACGCCGACGGAGGGTTTTACGGCCATCTGGTCAGCGAATCGCCGCGCTGGGGCGAACATCATCTGTTCACGCTGCTGACGCAGTACCACAGTGAGTATTCGCTGCTGCTGAACGAGGATGGGCGCCGCTTCTGCGACGAATCACTCGGGGATCACGCGGACACCTTCGAGGTGCTGCGCCAGCCGAATGCCCGCGCGATCTGCTTCTGGGACGCGGAGCTGCACGCAGCGCGGGCGACGGTTCCGGTGGTCAAGGGGACCGAGGCCGTGGACAAGATGAAGATCGCGCTCGAGCACGGTGGCAACGGCGTCGTCGCGCAGACCCTCGATGAGGTGGAGCGCTTCGCCTCGGCCCAGGGCTTCGACGGCGTGCGGCTGGTCCAGACCATCCGCGATTACAACGAACGCTGCCGCAGCGGCTGGGAGACCCTCGATCCACCGCGGGCCGAGAGTTTCGGTGCGCTCGACCGTGCACCGTTCTACGCGCTCGTGGTGCGGCCCGCCATCACGGCGACGCACGGCGGACTCGCCGTGGACGAGCGGGCACGCGTGTTGCGCAGCGACGGTACGCCGGTACCGGGACTGTTCGCGGCCGGTGCTGACGCAGGCGCAATCTACGGGCGCGGCTATGCCGGCGGTCTCGCGCTGGCGATGGGCTTCGGCATCCAGGCCGCCATCACGGCGGGTTTCGGGGCCGCGTCGCCGGCACCTGAGGTGACCCGGACGGCGCCGGCGGAGTGATCGCGGCGCAGCAGTCCGTGTCGCGAGACACGGACTGCGTGCGGATGCTGCTGGCGCAAAGGCCAGTGGCAGGTTTCCAGCTGTCGTTCCCCTTCCAGATCCATCCGGCATGACTGCGGAGCCGCGGGGCGCTGCCCGGGCGATTACGACTGATCCTTGATGTCGCCGGACCGGGCGGCGGGGTACAAGGCCGCGTCATTGCCGCGGGCGACTGCGATCCGCGTGCTGCTCGAGCGCGAGACGCCGGATCGGGTCCCCTCGCTCGAGGATTGCCGGCGGTACTACGAGCAGAACGCGGCGCGCTTCCATGCCCCGGATCGGATTCGCGTGCGACACATCCTTAAGGCCGCGCCCCCC
>CAYWMY010000064.1:0-10958 GCA_964459405.1 uncultured Steroidobacteraceae bacterium
CGCACTGTTCCTGGGTCTGGACACGCTGCTCGGGCCGTTCTATCTCGCGGCGGGCCTGGACGAAGATGGCGCGACGGCCTTCTATCTGCTGCTCGGCCGCGCGTTCTGAGCGCGGGTTCCGTGCGGCTACGCACACCGCGACGGTTCACGCGTGGCCCGCGGTATGCGGGTGGTCCCTGCGCGCGGTCGATGCCGCTCCGGCTGAACACGCAGTGCCGGTCTGCGCAGCGCCGCGGCGAGCCTCAGGGCTTGCCGCCGCCGTCACCCGTGACTTTCTCGAACACCAGCGACGGCTCGTCGCCGATGCGGAAGGTCGGATAGCGGCTGGCCATGTCCGCGAGCGCCTGGTCGCGCTCATAGGCGGTCGCGTACCAGTGCAGCCGGTGCCAGTCGGCGCCGACCAGATTCGCGAACGGGTCACCACGGCGCAGCGAGACGCGAATGCCGAAAGGGCGCCGGCTCGGCAGCGGCGCGCTCAGATTGTGTTCCTGGGAGATGGACATCGCTGGACTCGTGGCGGCCGGTGACGGGTCGTCACGATAGCCGACGCGCCGTCGCGCCTACAATATGGATTGCCGCGCCCGATCCACCATGCGTGGTACCGGGCAGCGGTGGCGGCCCGGCGGCGCAACAGCGGCCCTCGAATGCCGGTCTGCTGCGGAGGAGGTGCAGAATGGGCATGTCCCGGTTCAAGTTCGAAATACCACGGCCCGATGAGGCACTCCCGGGCCGGGCGACGCGGCTGCCGATACCGGAGCGTCACTTCGTCAACGGGGCCAGGCTGTTGCCGCCCTATCCGGACGGCCACGACTGGGTCGTGTTCGGGCTCGGCTGCTTCTGGGGTGCCGAGCGGTGTTTCTGGCAGGTGCCGGGGGTGCTCGTCACGGCTGCAGGTTATGCGGGCGGCTCTACACCGAATCCCACCTACGAGGAGGTCTGCAGCGGCCGGACCGGGCATGCCGAGGTCGTGCGCGTGGTGTTCGATCCCGAGCGTGTCCGATTCGGGTCGCTGCTGCGGGTATTCTTCGAGGCACATGACCCGACGCAGGGCATGCGCCAGGGCAACGACGTGGGCACGCAGTACCGCAGCGTGATCCTTTGCCGGGACGAACGTCAGCGGCAGCTGGCCATGGGGGCGAAGCGCCGCTACGGCGAGGCGCTCACGGCGGCCGGGTTCGGACCTGTCACAACCGAGATCGCGCTCGCGCGCGAGTTCTACTTCGCCGAGGATTACCACCAGCAGTACCTGGCGAAGAATCCCGGCGGCTACTGCGGGCTGGGCGGAACCGGGGTCGGGTGCCCTGCGGGCATCGAGCTACCGGCCTGATCCGGCACTCGCGGCGTCGTGAGGCGCGAGCTGTGCCTGTCCGGGGCCGGCGGAGTGGCGAGTGAGAATCGCCGCGCCGGCCCGGCGCGGCCGTGGAATCACCGCGGCTCCGCGCCGGGCTCCGGGTCTTCCATCGGGAACGTCTTCGCCGGACCGGGCTCTTCGGCCGGTGCCACCGTGCTCGACGCGGCTTCGCCCGTTGCAGCCGGCGCGGCCGCGGGGGCACTGCCCGGCGCGGGCGCTGCGGTTGCGCGGGACAGCTCTTCGAGCAGTTCGCGCGTGCCGCCGTCCGGGGCCTTCACGCGGCCGGAGAAGATATCCGACACCGTGATGCCGGACCGCCCGTAGTAGGCGGCGTTGGCCTTGCGGTTGATGCCGATGACGCTGCCGTCCAGCGCGATACCGGCAAACAGCCCCTTCGAGCGTGAATACGAATAGACTTCCTTGTCGAGGCCGAAATTCGTTGCGGCCGATGCGCTGCGGCCCACAGGGCCCGCCGCCACGGAGGCATCCGCGCCGAGCGTCGTCTGGCCGTCGGTGATGCCTTCGATGCTCTGGCGTGTGGTAAACACGAGCACGAGGTCGGTGACCTGACCGCCGATCTGTGCGCCGAAACTCAAGCCGCCGATCCTGATGAACGAGGGGTTCGTCCAGCGGCCCTGTTCGTCGCGTACGTGCAGCACACCGCTGCCGCCGCGTCCGCCGAGGCCGAGTCCCACTTTCACGACGGTGGGCAGGATCGCGATGCCTTTGGCGCGGTGCAGGAGCCAGTCGGGGATGCCCTGGTCGGGCATGCGCTGGAGTTCTCGCAGCACCACGGTCGAGTTCTGCACGATCAGCTCTTCGCGGCCTCCGGCGTGCGCGGGTGCCATCGCGAACATCGATACCAGCATTACAGCCAGCGCTGCGTGGCGCATGTCGATCCCCTTGTGCTTCCCGAAGGCCGCATTGTAGCTCGATGGTGACGGCGTACGTGAGCCCGCGGCGAGCGGCTCACGTATGCTGCGCGCATGCGCATCCTTCCCGCCCTGCTGCTCGCTGTCTGCGGTCTGGTGAGTTGTGACCCCGCTCGCGCCGAATGGTTCGCCGCCGAAGAGGCGATCATGGGTACCCGGGTGGCGGTGGAACTCTGGGCGGAGGATCAGGCCGGCGGCCAGGGCGCGATCAGCACGGTCATGAACGAGATGCGCCGGATCGACGCGCTCATGTCCCATTACCGTCCCGACAGCCAGATCTCACGCATCAACGCGCTTGCCGCGGAACAGGAGGTCGTGGTCGATGCGGAACTGGTACGGCTGCTCGCGCGGGCGATCGAGTTCTCCGAGCTTTCGGATGGCGCCTTCGACATCACCTATGCCAGTGTCGGCTACCTGTACGACTATCGCGCCGGCAGGCATCCGAGCGAGCAGGAGATCCGCGCGGCCCTGCCGGCGATCAACTGGCGCCACGTCGTGATCGATGCACGCAGGTCTGCCGTCCGTTTCACGATGCCGGGGGTACGCATCGACCTGGGCGGCATTGCCAAGGGATACGCCTGCGATCGCGCCGCGGACCTGCTGCGCGCGCGCGGCATCGGGCACGCCACCGTCACCGCCGGTGGCGACAGTCGCATCCTCGGCGATCGCAGGGGCCGGCCCTGGGTCGTCGGTATCCGCCACCCCGACGATCGCGAGCGTGTCATCGCGCGCATCCCGCTGCAGGATGCCGCGATCTCGACCTCGGGCGACTACGAACGGTTCTTCGACGAGGGCGGTGTGCGTTACCACCACATCATCGATCCTGCCACGGGCCGGTCCGCGGGCGCCGTTCGCAGCGTCACCGTGATCGCCGCAGACGCCACCACGACCGAGGGATTGACCAAGGTCGTCTTCGTCAAGGGACCCGAGGCGGGCCTCGCCTTCATCAACGGCCTTCGCGACCGGGACAGGCGCTATGCCGACGTCGATACCGTGATCGTCGCGCTCGACGGACGCGTGCTGTATTCGGACGGTCTGACCCCGCCGTAGCGTTCGTACCGCTGCCACGCCCCGGAGGCGGCTTCTTCAGAACCAGCCCGACACGAAGAACTGGAACACGCTGGCATTCAGACGGTACAGCGGTTCCGTGCCCGCCGCGAAGTCGCGCGCGCGCAGGTCGCGGAAGTCGTCGTAGCGGAAGCGCAGCCGGTCGTAGCGGAAGTTGATCGTGGAGCGGTTCAGGAACCGCAGCCGCGCGGGCGTGTATTCGTAACTGACGCCGATCCCGGCACTCACGCCATCGAACGAGGCCAGCTCCTTGTCCCGCGCCTGGAAGTTGGCGAAGTTCGACCGCGGGAACAGATCGCGGTAGAAGTCGGCTTCCCCCTGCGTGTAGTAGCGCAGTCGCGCATCGAATATCCAGCGATTCCGCCAGGGGTGGACATAGTTCAGTTCGACCGTGTGCGCCCTGATGCCCCAGGTGTCCGTATAAAAGCGGTAGTCGCCACCGAGTGCCGCGCGATACGGCAGGTAGTATTTCGCGCGTACCGCGAAGGCGTTGCCGGTGCGGGTTCGCGGATACCGTTCGCGTTCGAAGGCGTAGCCCAGCGTCGAGCCGCTGTCGAGATAACGAACCTGCCGGTAGGGGTTGTTGAGGAATCCTTCCTCGGTCACGGTTTCCCACGAGGCGCCAGCCACCAGGTTGCGCGTGATGATCTGCGACACGTCGATGGACCAGGCGCGGCGATCGATATCGGCCGCGAAATCGGGCGCGCCGCGCTGCCGCACGTCGTCCCAGCCGCGGCTGAAGCCGAGGCGCACGGTGGTCAGGTCGCCAAACAGGTCCTGACTGACGGACAGGCTCGCGGTGTTCGCCGTGTAGTCGTTCTCGCGGCTGTTCGAGAAGTCGGCGGAGTAGGTCATCTTGCCGCGCAGGTAGGTGAGGCCGGTGCCGTACTGCCTGCGCTCCTCCCGGTAAGGGCTCGCCGTCGTGACCACGTCGATGGACGCGCTGGAGACCATGTCCATGTAGTAGCTGGCGCTGACGGAGACCTTCTCGGCGAACTTCTTGCGCACCAGCAGCGACGGACCATCGATCGTGACACCGCCGCCCTCATAGCGATGGTACATCACATCGGCGCGGTCTTCGGGCAGCACGCCGGCGCCCGCGGGCGCGGCGAGGATCGGCATCGCCAGCAGCATCAGCAGATGAATCCGGCTTTTCATGAACGACGGGCCCCGCGTCTCAGTTGCAGCCGCAGCCACCACCGCTGGCGCCGGTCGCGCCGCGGGCGCCCTCACGGGCTTCGTAGACGTGCTTCATGTAGGCAGCCGACACCGGGTCCCGATCAGCGGCCATGATGGGGTCCGCGAGGTGCTCGCGCTCATAGGGCTTGACCCACGGCTCGACGCGGCCGCAGCCGGCGCCGGCGAGCGTGACGACGAGCAGCAGTCCTGCGGGGACGGGTCTCACGCGGCCTCCCGGAGCATGGCGCGGATCTGGCTGATGTATTCGTTCTCGTCGCCGGGCCGGTAGGCTTGATGCAGCCAGCGTACGCGTCCCTTGCGATCGACGAGGATCGTCGTCGGCATGCCGCTCACTCCATACTGCTTCGTGACCGTGTTGGTGCGATCGAACAGGATCGGGAAGCCAACCGGCGTCCGGGCAAGGAAGCGCTCGGCCTCGGCAGACTCCGGTTCGACGTTGATGCCGAGTATCGCCAGGCCGAGTGGCCGATACCTGCGGTGTATCTGATCGAGCACCGGGAACTCCTGGCGGCAGGGGCCGCACCAGCTCGCCCAGAAGTTGATCATCACGACCTGCCCGCGCAGCGCGCGCAGCGACACAGGGCTGCCGTCACGCGCCGGCAGCGTGAAATCGGGGGCGGGCGTACTGCCGTCACCGGCCGCCACGGGGATCAGCCACGCGAGCGAAGCCAGGATCGCGATCAGGATCGAGTGGCACCGTCTCCGCGTCGTCATCGCAGGGGTCTCCTTCAGAAGAATACCGACAGCCCGAGCGTCGCTTCCAGGTTGTGCGTCTGCTTGCTGGTGCCCAGCAGGTCCACTTCCATGACGTGGTCGCGGATATCGAGATGGGCGCCCAGCCAGTCGTTGATGAGCACGCGGCATCCGGCGCCGAGCGTTACCGTGAAACGGTCGTCGCCCGCGAACCGGGTGCTGCCCACGCCGCCAGTGAGGTACAGCGCAACCGGCATGGCACGGCCCGAGCCGATGAACACCTCGCCCGGGAGGAAATTCCAGCCGAGGCCGAGACTGTAATAAGTGAACTTTCTCTGGCCCTCGGTCAGCAGCCGCGCGGATCCCGACAGCCGCTCATAGCTCGACAGCCCCGCGTCCGTACGGCCGACCTTGGCCTCGGCGAAGAAGTCCTCGCTGATGTGGTAGGCGAGTCGCACGCCGTAGGAGGGATTGACCTCGAAGTCCTCGACGGACAGGGAGCCGACGTCGACGCCGACCTCCCAGTTCTCCTTGTCGATCTTCGGAATCCGGACGCTGCGGCGCTCGACTTCGGGCTCGATCGCGGCCGCCGGCGGGGCTTCCGTGTCGGCGGCCTGCCCGGCGGCGGGCGGTTCCACGTCGGCTGCGCGCTGGCGCCAGGGCAGCCAGCTGCAGCCGGACGCGAGCGTGACGAGCCCGCTCAGAAGAAGAACGCGAAGCCAAGTTTCCATTCGTTGTTTTCCTGGTTGTCGTCGCGATCGGTGAACGTGACGTAGCTCTTGTACTCGCCGCGCATGATGAAGCGCCGCGTCAGGTGGAACCTGGCGCCGAGGCCGACGAAGGCCACCTGGTCGTTGCGGTCGACGGGCTGCACGATCGTGCCTTTGGGATCCACGCGCAGCAGCCCCGTGCCGATCGTCAGGAAGGGCTGCACGCGCCAGTCGGGTCGCACGACGTGCGTGAGTGCCAGCGTGCCCATCTGGCCATTGGATGCATCGCCCAGCAGGTGCGAGACGCCGACCTCGCCACTGAGATGCGCATTGAAGGCCCAGGAGAAATACGCGTTGATCACGCTCGCGCCGCCGAAGTCGCCGGCCATGAAGCCGATCTCGCGACGGTGCGAGCCGAAGTCGTCGCGCGACGGGAGGGGCAGGGCCAGCGGCTCGCGGTCCGGACCCAGAGTCATGCGCAGTTGCGACCGGTGCGCCCATCCCGTGCGCTCGCGGCCGTCACGCACCTTGAACCAGTCCGTGCGCTGCTTCAGCACCACGATGGTCTCGCCTTTGGGCACCACGTTGAACACCGGGAAACCGCGGCCCGGACCGGTGTGCATCTCGATGTACGGATCCGCGACCTCGACCCGCAGCGTCGTGGCGCCGGCCGCGCGGGTGGCACCCGGCGCGAGGCCGATGGCGACAGACAGCAGGATGATCAGAGTACGCAGCACGTCAGTTGGCCGGGGCGGCGAAGGGATCGTTGAAATACTGCGCACCGATGTCCAGCCATTCGGAGATCAGGCGCTGCTCGGCAGCGGTCAGGAAACCGGCATGCCCCCCGCCCGGAGCGAAGCGGCTGAAGAAGCGTGCCGACGCCGCTGCGCCGGCCGGACTCATCGGTGGAGCGATTGCGACAGGAACCAGTGTCGGCTGTCCGGTCACGGGGTCGATCGGGCCCGGCACCAGCAGGTCCTGAAGCGCGCCCATGTCCAGCTCCTGCTCGTTGTCCGGGAAAAGCAGTTCACGATACGAGACCACGTGGTCGGCATCCTCGGGTGAAGGCTCCGCCGAGAGGTCGAGCTGGCCGGCCGGAACCTGCGGCGCGTTCTGCGCATCGCGCGGGTTGTGGCAGCTCGTGCAGGTGTGATCGGCGAGCACGGTGACACCGTCGGCGGCCAGTGACACGCGCGGCGCCGTCCACAGAGGCTGGATGTGCTGTTGGTAGTGGATCACGATGCGGCACAGGCTGGACCACGCGGTCTGGCACGCCGCGGACGTCGGTGCCGGCGTCGTCAGGTCCGCGTACCGATAGGCGAACGACGGGTCCTTCCCCCGGCCGGCGGCCGCAGGATCCGTCCATACATCGTCAAAGCGCAGGTCCACGCTCGGCCGCAGCGCGGCGCAATCGGTCTGGCAGCTGATGCGCGCGCGCACTTCCGCCATGGTTTCTCCGCTGTTGGCAAACAGCGCCGGATCCGTTCCGGCGAAAGGCTGTCCGGTCGTCGGCGCGCCCGGGTTCACCGTGGCGAACAGGCCGTCGCGACCGTGAGAGAGCCGTTGCGTGGTTCCGGACCCCGTCGCGCCGGGTACGTGGCAGCCGTTGCAGCTGCGGGTCTCGCCCGGCCGCAGCTGCAGCCAGTTGTTGTGGCGCGCCGAGATGCGCCGTCCATCCGCATCGAGCACGCTGATCGCGAAGGCGACGTTGGCCGGCACCATGATCTGCACGGAACCGTCCGGCTCGACCGGCGCGTAGCCGAGGATCTCACGCATGCCGATTCCGCCCGCGGCGCCGAAGGCTGAGCCGCGGAAATCCCGGATGGCTGCGTCAGGCAGGCTCACCGCCTTCTCGATGCGCAGGAAACGCGCGGGGCGCTGTGCGGCGGTGGTCACGGCCGGATTGCGCACCGTGGCGATGCCGCCAGGTGCGGCATCGGTGCCGTCGAGATCGTACACGCTCCTGATGTTCAGTATCCCGACGTTCTCCGCCGCCAGGGCGGCGTCGAAGTCGACGCCCGGAACGCGATCGAGGATCGTTGGTGGAACCGGTGACCTCGGCTGCATCGCGACGACCTCGGTGAACATCGCATTCTCCTGCGGCTGCAGGATCGGGCGCTGTGTCTGGTCGCGGGGATCGTAGATCCAGATGCTGTAGAGCGGCGGCGCGGTCGGCGCACCCGCCGCGATTCCGGCATCCGTGCAGGGCACGATCATCGCCTGTTCCAGCAGACGGCACTGTGACCAGCTCACGAGCAGACGGTCCGTGCCGTCCCAGAGCGGATAGACGCTCGCGTAGCGCCCGCCCGGCGACGCTCCCGCCACGGTACGCACGTCACCGGTCGTTGCGCGTGACTGTGCCGGTCCCGCCATGCCGGTGCCTGCCTGTGTCGGCTGCTCGTTCTCGACATAGGTCGCGGTGTCGATCAGGACGATGTCACCGCCCTGTTCGGTACCGCCGAATGGCCGCGCGAGCGCGACCAGGCGGCCGTCCGGCCGGAGTCGCGGCGACAGGAACTGGATGGTGGATCCGCTGCTGCCGGTGGCGTGGCTGTTCGCGCCGTAGAGGAGCTGCAGATCCGTTCCGTCGGGGTTGATCGTGTACAGGTGCATTCCACTCGCGCCTGCGTTGTCCCAGCGAGTGAAGACGATGCGGCCGTCGGCGAGCACGCCGGGATCGAGGTCGTGGCTCTGGTTGAAGGAGATCTGCCGGATGCCGGTGCCGTCGGCATTCATGACGTGGAGCACGAAGCCCCACTCGCGGCGATCCTCGTCCACGGCCGGAAACTGGGGCTTTCCTTCGTCGAGCAGGATTCCCTGCGACTGCCGCTGGCGGGTCGAGGAGAAGACGATGCGTCCGTCCGGAAGGTAATGCGCCGCGACGTCGTGGCCTTCCTCGGCGATCAGGTTCGACGCGATCACACGTCGCAGTGCGTCGCTGTCGAGGTCGTACTCGTAGATGTTCCAGGTGGGCTGATCGATTTCGTCGGCACCGGGAATCACGGGGGCGCGCATCGAGAAGAGCAGACGGCGACCGTCCCAGGACACCTCGAGGTCGCGGACGTCCCAGTCGCCACCCGTGAGCTCGCCCGTGACATTGCGTTCGGCCGCGGCGGGTAACGCCCGGTCCCTCAGGTAGACATCGGCGCCTGCCTGAAACGTACGCAGGCGGCGGACGTCCTCGCTGCCCGTCGGCAGGGCTCGCTTGACGTAGGCGATCGGGAAGTCGACCGATACGGGGTCCGGGCCCTGGCCGCTGCCGATACTGACGCCGCCGGACCCGCCGCTCGAACAGGCAGCCAGACACAGCATCGCGACCAGCGACGATGCGATCGTCGCCCGGGTTTTCTGAATGGTGATGACTGTCGCGGTTTTCATGACTCGCAACCCGATGATGCGTGAAGCGTCGCGCGCGCATTGCCAAGCGGTTAACGGAACGGTGCGTGCAAACACGGCTTTTTTCCTGCTGCGCAGCCTGCGTCACACGATGCTGCGCGTCGCGAGCCTACACGCACCCGTGCTGCGATTGGAATGTCGCTGCTGGGAGACATTAACCCGGAGACGGTGCGTCGCTATAGTCGCCGCGACATCGCGTTCGCTGCATTGCCGATACAGCGCTCGCGGTGCAGGGAGGGCCACACATGACGACACGGAGCATGCGGCGCAGCGCGGTGATGATCGCCGCGCTCGTTCTGTCGTCCATGAGCATGGCGTCGCTGGCGGGGCCGCGCGAGCAGGCGAAGCGCATGCACGAGCGCATAGCCGGGGTGCCACCGAGCGCCGCCGTGCTCGCGAGCATGGAGGCCGACATCGCCGCCGGCCGCGGTACCGACGCGGCCTTCACGGCGATGGAGCATCCGGCATTCTTCAACGTCACGCTCAAGGACTTCGTGACGCCGTGGACGAATCGTGACCGGAGCGTGTTCGCACCGCTCAACGACTACACCGCGACGGTCATCGGCATGGTCCGGGATGACGTGCCGTTCGACCAGGTGCTCTCCGCGGACATTCTCTACGTCGGCCGGTCGGGCCTGGGCGTGCCGGTGTATGCCTCGACCAGCAACGATCACTACGAGGAACTCGAGCGGCGCGGCTTCGACCTCAAGGATGCGCTGGAGCGCACGACGCAGTCGGCCGCGGCCGGTCTGCCTGCGGCGGCAACTGCGGGTGTCATGACCACGCGCGCCGCCGCGCAGGCGTTCTTCGTGGCCGGCACCAACCGCGCGATGTTCCGCTTCACCCTGCTCAATCACCTGTGCCGCGAACTGGAGCAGGTGAACGACACCTCGCGGCCGAGTGATCGCATCCGGCAGGACGTGAGCCGCAGCCCGGGCGGAGACAGCCGGCTGTTCCTGAACAACTGCGTCGGCTGTCACGCCGGCATGGACCCGCTCACACAGGCCTACGCGTATTACAGCTACGACGAAGCGCAGGGGCGTCTGGTCTACACGCCGGGTCAGGTACAGCCCAAATACCTGATCAATGCGGAGAACTTCAAGCCGGGCTTCGTCACGCGCAACGACCAGTGGGACAACTACTGGCGCAAGGGCGAGAACGCGCTGCTGGGCTGGGATCCCCGGCTGCCTGGCAGTGGCACGGGTGCCAAGTCGATGGGCCAGGAACTCGCCGCGACTCAGGCCTTCGCCACCTGCCAGGCGGAGAAGGTGTTTCGCGCGGTCTGCCTGCGGGTGCCGAACGATGCGGCAGACCGGCAGCGCGTGGCGAGCATGAGTGCCACGTTCCGCGGCGGCGGCTACCGCATGCGTCAGCTGTTCGCCGACGCAGCCGTCCACTGCATGGGTGAGTGAGGGATCCGCCATGCACCGGACCGGAACATCCATCGGCTGGCTGCGCGGCGTCGCAGTGGCGCTGCTGTCCGTGGTACTGCTCAATGCCTGCGGGGGCGGCGCGGACACCGTCGAGAATCCACTCGCGAACGGGCCGGGCGGCTCGATCGCGAACTACAGTGGTCCGGCGCCGGCGAGCCAGGACATCCAGGCGTTC
>CAYWMY010000065.1:0-10902 GCA_964459405.1 uncultured Steroidobacteraceae bacterium
GCGTGGTTGCGCTCCGCGAAACCCTGCGCAAGATGCGCACGGGGCGGGCGAACGTCGGGCTGCTCGACGCGCTGAAGGTCGAGTACTACGGCAGCGAGATGCCCATCAACCAGGTCGCGAACGTCACGGTCGAGGACGCGCGCACGCTCGTGATCACCCCCTGGGACAGGAGCATGATCGGCGCGATCGAGAAGGCGATCTTCAAGTCCGACCTCGGCCTCACACCCAACACTGCGGGCCAGGTCATCCGGCTGCCGATGCCGCCGATGACCGAGGAACGGCGCCGCGACCTGAGCAAAGTGGCGCGCGGCGAGGCCGAGCATGCGCGCGTCGCGGTGCGCAACGTGCGCCGCGACGTCATGAACGACCTCAAGGAAATGCTCAAGGAAAAGCTGGTGTCGCAGGACGACGAACGGCGCGCCGAGGAGGAGGTGCAGAAGCTCACGGATCGCTTCGTCGCCGAGGTGGACGCGGTGCTGGCTGAAAAGGAAAAGGAGATGATGCACGTCTGACCACGAGCCTGTCCGGGTACTGCCCATGAACCGCGACGCGACAGAAGCAGAGCACGTGCCGCAGGCCGGCGCCCCCGCGGCGTGCCGCTTGCGGGTCGCCGGGTCGCCATGACGCACGCCGTGCCCCGCCATGTGGCGATCGTCATGGACGGCAACGGTCGCTGGGCGCGCAAGCGCCTGCTGCCGCGTGCAGCCGGTCACCGCGCCGGGGCCGGCGCGGTGCGCAACGCGGTGCGTCATGCGGCCGCGGTGGGCATCCGGCATCTGACTCTGTTCGCGTTCTCGAGCGAGAACTGGCGCCGGCCGGCCGATGAGGTCGGCGCCCTCATGCGGCTGTTCCTGGACCTGCTGGACGCGGAGGTCGACGAGCTGAACGCGAACGGCGTGCGCCTGTGCTTCATCGGCGATCGCGCCGGTCTCGCGCCCGAGCTGTGCGAGCGCATGGCAGCCGGCGAGGGCCGCACGGCTGCGAATACGCGCCTCGAGCTCATCGTCGCCATCGGCTACGGCGGGCGCTGGGACATCGTTGCCGCCGCGCAGCGGTTCGCCGCGGAGGCCCGGGCCGGTCGCTTCGACCCCGCGACACTGGACGAGCGGCGTTTCGCCGCGGGACTCGCCCTCGGCACCCGGCCCGATCCCGACCTGTTCATCCGCACGGGCGGCGAGCAGCGCATCAGCAATTTCCTGCTGTGGAATCTCGCCTATGCGGAACTCTATTTCACACCGACGCTGTGGCCGGACTTCGATGACGCCGAGTTCGACCGTGCGATCGGACACTATGCGGCGCGCGAGCGCCGCTACGGCATGACCCCCGAGCAGGTGCGTTGATGCTGCGGCAACGCGTCCTGACGGCGATTGCGCTGGTCCTCGCCCTGCTGGCGACGATGCTGTGGCTGCCGCCCGTGTGGGCTGCGGCGGCGCTCGTGCTGGTGCTCGCGCTGGCGGCATTCGAGTGGACCGGTCTGGCGGGGCTGGAGTCCCTGGCCGCGAAACTCGGCTACGTGCTGCTGGTCGCCGTGGTGTTCGTACTGCTGCGCATGGCGGCGTCCGGCCCCGAGGCGCTCATCGCCGTGCTCACGGCCGTGCTGCTCTGGTGGTTCGCGGCACTGCTGTGGATCGTGTTCGCCCCCGCACGCGGTGGCCGCGTCGCGGCTGCCGTCGCAGGTCTGCTGACGCTGGCGCCGACGGGGCTCGCGGCGTCCTGGCTGTACGTCGGCAGCCCGCGCGGGCCCTGGCTCGTGCTGTTCGTGATCGCCCTCGTGGGCGCCGCCGACATCGGCGCCTTCTTCGCGGGCCGCTCGTTCGGTCGTGTACCGCTGGCGCCGCGCGTCAGCCCGAAGAAGACCTGGGAGGGCGTGATCGGCGGTTTCGTTGCCGCGACACTGGTCGCGTGGTTCGCCAACATGTTCCTGAAGCTGCCTGGCGCGGCGTTCTTCGCGCTCTGCGTCGCGACGGTCGTGCTGTCCATCGTGGGGGACCTGGCCGAGAGCCTGCTCAAGCGGCATGCCGGCCTCAAGGACTCGGGCAGCGTGCTGCCGGGCCACGGCGGGGTGCTGGATCGCATCGACAGCCTCACCGCGGCGCTGCCGATGTGGACGCTGGGTCTCGCGCTGCTCGGGGAACTGCGATGAAATCCGTGACGATTCTCGGGGCGACCGGCTCCATCGGGCGCAGCACGCTCGACGTGATCGGGCGCCATCCCGACCGGTTCCGCGTTGCCGCACTGACCGGCGCCATCGACGATCAGGGCCTCGCCGTGCTGTGCCTGCGCCACCGGCCCGAGCACGCGGTCATGATCGATGCGGACGCCGCGCGGCGGCTTGCCGCGACGCTCTCGCAGGCGGGTCTGCAGACCCGCGTGCTGTGCGGGCCCCAGGCCCTCGAGGATGTGGCCGCAGGCGATGGCGCCGACGTCGTCATGGCCGCGATCGTCGGCGCCGCGGGCCTGCTGCCCACGCTGGCCGCGGCGCGCGCGGGCAAGCGGGTGCTGCTCGCGAACAAGGAGGCGCTCGTCTGCGCGGGACATCTGCTGCTCGACGCGGTGCAGCGCCACGGTGCGACGCTGCTGCCCATCGACAGCGAACACAACGCGATGTTCCAGTGCATGCCCGCCGGCACGCGTGCGGGCGTCGCGACGCCCGGTGTGCGACGCATCCTGCTGACGGCCTCGGGCGGGCCCTGCCGAACGTGTTCCGCAGCCGATCTGGCGCACGTGGCGCCGGCCCAGGCAGTGGCGCACCCGCGCTGGAACATGGGGCGCAAGATCTCTGTCGACTCGGCGACGCTCATGAACAAGGGGCTCGAGCTCATCGAGGCCTGCCACCTGTTTGCGGTGGCTCCGGAGGTCATCGAGGTCGTCGTGCATCCGCAGAGCATCGTCCATTCGCTGGTGGAGTACGTCGATGGCTCGGTGCTGGCGGAACTCGGCAATCCCGACATGCGCACTCCGATCGCGCAGGCGCTGGCGTGGCCGGAGCGCATTGACTCCGGTGTAGAATCGCTGGATCTGATCGGACTGGGCCGCCTCGACTTCGAGGCTCCGGACCCGGAACGTTTTCCCTGCCTGCGCCTGGCGCGGGCGGCGGCGCAGGCGGGCGGGACCGCGCCGGTCGCCTTGAATGCCGCGAACGAGGTTGCGGTGGCCGCGTTCCTGGCGGGCCGGCTGAACTTTACCGGCATTGCAGCGGTCATTGAGGGCGTGCTCGACATGCATGAGACGAGACCGGTCACGAGTATCGACGACGTGCTGACCGCCGACCTGCGGGCACGGGATGTCGCGGGCTCGTTGCTCGCCCGCCACGCGGCACCCGCAGCATGAGCGCGGTGGTGGTCTCGATACTGGCTTTCATCGTCGCCATCGGCCTGCTGGTGGCCGTGCATGAGTTCGGGCACTTCTGGGTGGCGCGGCGGCTGGGGTTCAAGGTGCTGCGCTTCTCGATCGGCTTCGGCCGCGCCCTGTGGTCGCGGCGTGGCGGGGCCGACGGCACCGAGTACGTGCTCGCAGCGATTCCGCTCGGCGGCTACGTCAAGCTGCTCGACGAACGCGAAGGACCCGTGCCTGTCGCGGAAGCCGACCGGGCCTTCACGCGGCGTCCGGTCCCGCACCGGATCGCGGTGCTGGCCGCGGGCCCGGCCGCGAACTTCGTGTTTGCCATCGTCGCCTTCTGGGCGCTGTTCATGTACGGCGTGCCGGGCCTCAAGCCCGTGGTGGGCAGCGTCTCGGCGGGAACGCCGGCGGCGCAGGCGGGGCTCGCCAGCGACGACACGCTGGTGTCCGTGGCCGGGCGTGCGGTCGCGACCCGCGAGGCCGCGGTCATCGCGATGCTGGAGGCGATGCTCGACGAGGGCGACATTCCACTCGTGGTGGCGCGGCCCGATGGCGGCGAGCGTCGTGTTGCGCTGCGCGTCAGCGAGGAGCGCCGCCGGCAGCTGACCGAGCCCGGTGAGCTGCTGCGCGGGCTCGGATTCGGGTTCTGGGTGCCGCCGATGCCCGTGGTGGTCGGGAGCCTCGAGCCCGACGGGCCCGCGGCACGTGCCGGGCTCGCCGTCGACGACCGCATCGTCGCCATCGACGGGGTCGAAATCACCGAGTTCACGGACTTCGTGCACCAGGTTCGCGCGCGTCCCGGCGAGGCGCTGCGGCTCGGCGTGGTGCGCGGCGACCTGCGTCGCGAGATCGTCGTCGTCGCCCGCAGCGATGAGGAGGATGGGCAGCGCATCGGCCGCATCGGCATCACGCCGAAGGGCGAGGTGCGCTTTCCGGACGCGATGATCACGGAGCAGCGCTTCGGTCCGCTCACAGCGATCCCGCGCGCGCTGGACGAGACCTGGCAGAAGAGCGTACTGACCCTGCGGTTCCTGGGTCGCATGATCACCGGCGACGTCTCGGTCAAGAACATCTCCGGTCCGATCAACATCGCCCAGTACGCGGGCGTCACGGCGATCGAGGGCCCGGCATATTTCCTCGGATTCCTCGCGCTCATCAGTATTTCGCTGGCGGTCCTGAACCTGCTGCCCGTGCCGATCCTCGACGGCGGCCAGATCCTCTACCAGCTCGCGGAGCTGCTGAAGGGCCGGCCGCTCTCGGAAGAGGTGCAGATGCTCGGCCAGAAGCTCGGCATCGCCGTGCTCGTGGCCCTGATGGGTCTCGCCTTCTACAACGACCTGTCGCGCCTCTTCGGCTAGCCCGCTCCCAGGGACCATCCTCGCATGCTTCGCAAGCTCATCGGCAGCGCTCTGCTCGTCAACGTCCCGGCAACGGTCCTGGCCCAGCAGGCCGACGAGGCCTTCGTGGTGCGCGACATCCGCATCGAGGGCCTGCAGCGCATATCCGAGGGGACCGTCTACAACTACCTGCCCGTGAACGTCGGTGACCAGCTCGACCAGCGGCGCGTGGGCGAGGCGCTGCGCGCGCTGTTCGCGACGGGCTTCTTCCGCGACATCGAGATCCGGCGCGACGGCGACACGCTGATCATCGCAGTGCTGGAGCGGCCGTCGATCGAGAGCCTCGAAATCAAGGGCAACAAGGACATCAAGACCGAGGACCTGCAGAAGTCACTGCGCAACGTCGGGCTCGCGACGGGCAAGACCTTCGACCGCAGCGTGCTGGAGGAGGTCAAGGGCTACATGACCGACCAGTACTTCAGCCGCGGCAAGTACGCGGTCAAGATCGACACCAGGGTCGAGGACGTGCCCGGCAACAAGGTCAAGGTCAACATCGACGTCGTGGAGGGCAAGCGCGCCCAGATCCGGCAGATCAACATCGTCGGCAACACGCGCTTCACGGACAAGCAGCTGCGTGAGAGCTTCGAGCTCAACACACCGCGCTGGAATTCCTGGTACAAGCAGAACGACCGCTACTCGCGCGAGTCGCTGCAGGGGGATCTCGAGAAGCTGCGGTCCTATTATCAGGATCGCGGCCACGCGAACTTCGAGATCGAGTCGACCCAGGTGGCCATCGCACCCGAGAAGGACCGGATCTTCATCACGGTCAACGTCAGGGAGGGCGACGTCTACAGGATCGGCGAGGTCAAGGTCGCCGGCACCATGGTCGTGCCCGAATCGGAGCTCAAGGCGCTGATCCAGGTCAAGCCGGGACAGGTCTTCTCGCGCAAGCTCGTGACGCAGACACAGGAGCTGTTCAGCCTGCGGCTCGGCGCCGACGGCTACGCCTTCGCCAGGGTGGAGCCGGTGCCGCAGCCCGATGAGGAGAACAAGACCATCGGGCTCACTTTCTACGTCGATCCGGGGCACCGCGCCTACGTGCGGCGCGTGAATTTCCTCGGCACCGACGCAGTCAACGACGAGGTCCTGCGCCGCGAGATGCGCCAGCTGGAGGGCGCCTGGCTGTCGAACAACGCGCTCGAGCGATCCAAGGAGCGCATCCAGCGGCTGCCCTACATCGAGAAGGTCGAGTTCGAGACCAAGCCCGTGCCCGGCACGCCGGACCTGGTCGACGTCGACTACACGATCAAGGACGGCCTGCCGGGCCAGTTCAGCGGGGGACTCGGCTATTCCGAATCGCAGTCGCTGATCCTGAACGGCAGCTTCGTGCACTCGAACTTCATGGGCCGCGGCGAGCGCATCGCGCTCGAGCTGCAGACGGGGCGTTACGCGACGGTGTACAGCTTCTCGCACACCGATCCCTACACCTCGGTCAACGGCGTCGCGCGCACCATGGGGCTGCAGTACCGCGACATCACGCAGTTCACCTCGGCGTCGTCGGACTTCAAGACCAAGAGCGGCTCGATCTCACTGGAGTACGGCTACCCGATCAGCGAGTACCAGTCAATGCGCTTCGGCGGCGTGCTGCAGAGTTCCGACCTGATCGTGACCGACCTCTACAGCGCGCGCGAGGCGACCGAGTGGGTGCGGCAGAACGGCAATTCGTACCAGCGCAGCGTGCCACCGCGGCTCGACGACAACGGCAACCAGATCCTGCCGGCGTACACGGTCTACGGCACCAAGTTCAAGGCCTTCGAGCTGGTCGCGGGCTGGGCCTACGACACGCGCAACCGCGCCATCTTCGCGGATCGCGGCATGCGTCACGCGCTCAGCGTCTCGGTCACCGTGCCGGGCAGCGACGTCAAGTACTACACGGCCAATTACGAGTTCCTGAAGCTGATCCCGCTGTGGGGCCGCTGGACCTTTGCGACCACGGCCGAGGTCGGCTACGGTGACGCCTTCGGCGGCACCAGTGCGCTGCCACCGTTCCGCCAGTTCTTCGCCGGCGGCCCGGAGTCGGTGCGCGGCTTCTCCGAGAGCCGTCTGGGTCCCAAGGACAGCAATGGCAATCCCTACGGCGGCAACCTGAAGGTCATCGGTCGCGCCGAGATCCTGTTCCCGGTGCCCGAAAAGTGGCGCTCCAGCGCCCGCATCAGCGCCTTCTTCGACATCGGCAACGTGTTCTCGACCGGGGGCGTGAATTTCACCGGCAGGGACGGGGTGACGCCGGTAGACTACAAGTTCAAGTTCAGTGAGCTGCGGCAATCCACCGGCATCGCCGTGCAGTGGCTCGCGCCGCTCGGTATCTTCCGCTTCAGTTTCGGCTTCCCGCTGAACAAGAAGCCCGGCGACGCGGTGCGTTTCGCGGACGAGACCGAGGGATTCCAGTTCACGGTGGGTTCGGCGTTCTAATGAGAAGGGCTGCAATGAAGACGATCAAGACTTTCCTGGTTGGAGCCACGCTCGCGCTCGCGCTCGTATCGACGGGCCAGGCCGCCGATCTCAAGATCGGCTACGTCAACTACCAGAAGCTGCTGGAGGAGTCGCCGCAGGCGAAGTCGGCCGCCGGCCTGCTCGAGACGGAATTCGGCCCGAAGCAGCGCGAGCTCGTCAACCTGCAGAAGTCGCTGAAGGACAAGGCGGACAAGCTGCAGCGCGATGGCGCGGTGATGTCCGAGGCCGAGCGCGGCAAGGTCGAGCGCGAAGTGCGCGACGGCGAGCGTGAGCTGTCGCGGCGCGCGAACGAGCTGCAGGAGGACATCAACCTGCGGCGCAACGAGGAGATCGGCAAGATCAACCGGCTGCTGCTCGGCGAGGTGCAGAGCTACGCAAAGGCCAACGGCTACGATCTCGTGCTGTCGGACGGCGTCGTGTACGCCGGCGAAGGCATCGACGTGACGGCTCAGCTGATCGCGGCGCTCAAGGCCAAGGCACCGGCGGCGCCGGCGCCGGCCGCGCAGCCCCAGAAGAACTAGCCCGGCGCCGGGGCCGGCATGGCGGTCAAGCTCGGCGAACTCGCGGTTCGCTTTGGGCTCGAGCTCAATGGCGACCCGGACACTGTGGTCGACCGCGTGGGCTCGCTGGCCGCCGCGGGGCCTGGCTGCCTGAGTTTCCTGGCCAATCCCCGGTACCGCCGGCAGCTCGAGGGCACCACGGCGAGCGCCGTGGTACTCGATGCGGGCTCCGCGGCCGACTGCCGCGTCGCGAGCCTGGTATCGCGGAACCCATATGCCGATTACGCGCGCATCGCGGCACTGCTGCATCCGGTACCGACCGCCGCACCCGGTGCGCACGCCTCGGCCGTAGTGGATCCCGGTGCGCGCGTCGCGGCCTCGGCCAGCATCGCGGCCGCGGCCGTCGTTGCCGATGGCGCCGTGATCGGCGAGCGCGCGTTCGTCGGCCCCGGCTGCATCGTCGGTTCGGGTGCGGTCGTGGGGGACGATTCGCGGCTCGTGGCGCGCGTGACCGTCTATCCGCAGGTTCGCATCGGCCGGCGCTGCGTGGTGCATGCCGGCGCCGTGCTGGGCGCCGACGGCTTCGGATTCGCGCCGGATCGCGGCGAATGGGTGCGCGTGCCGCAGGTGGGCAGCGTCGTCATCGGCGATGATGTCGACATCGGCGCAAATACGACCATCGATCGCGGCGCCATCGACGACACGGTGATCGAGGACGGTGTACGCATCGACAACCTGGTCATGATCGCGCACAACGTGCGCATCGGTGCGCACACCGTGATTGCCGCGCTGTCCGGGGTGTCGGGCTCGACCCGGATCGGTCGCAACTGCATGATCGCGGGCAACGTGGGCTTTGCGGGGCACATCGAGGTCGGTGACGGGATCGTGATCACGGGGCAGACCTCGGTGACGCGGTCGCTGCAGGGTCCCGGCATGTACTCGGCCACGATGCCGGCCATGGACGCATCGCGGTGGCGCCGGCTCGTTGCCCGACTCAGACATCTGGACGAACTGTTCGACCGTGTGGGCCGCCTCGAGGGCGGCGGGGGCGGTTGTGGCACGGCGGGAGAGCAGCACACATGACCGCAGCAGCGCAGCAGCTCGACATCGAGGACATGCTGCGGCAGCTGCCGCATCGTTATCCCATGCTGCTGCGCGACCGTGTGCTCGAGTGTGTGCCCGGCGAGACGGTGCGGGCGATCAAGAACGTCAGCTACAACGAACCGTTCTTCACGGGGCATTTCCCGGCCCGCCCGGTCCTGCCGGGCGTGCTGATCCTGGAAGCGATGGCGCAGGCGGCGGGCGTGCTGGCCTACCGCTCGGCGGGCGTGATGCCGACCGAGGAAACGAAGCTGTATTTCGTCGGCATCG
The DNA here is from genome assembly GCA_964459405.1 of uncultured Steroidobacteraceae bacterium. Classification (GTDB taxonomy): domain Bacteria; phylum Pseudomonadota; class Gammaproteobacteria; order Steroidobacterales; family Steroidobacteraceae; genus CAYWMY01. The sequence goes on from CAYWMY010000065.1 coordinate 9,062, forward strand.
ACGCGGCGCGTTTCCGCCGCCCGGTCGTGCCGGGCGACCAGCTGCTGCTCGAGGCGAGACTCACGCGCCAGATCCGCGGCATCTGGAAATTCGATGCCCAGGCGTCGGTCGACGGTGCCGTGGCCGCAACGGCCGAGATCATGGTGGCGCCGGAGGCCAAGTGACCATCGATCCGCGCGCGGTGGTCTCGAGCGAGGCCGAGCTGGCGGAAGGCGTCGAGGTCGGGCCATACGCGGTCATCGGTGCGGGCGTGCGCCTCGGACCGGGGTGCCGCATCGGCCCGCACGCCGTCATCAACGGACCGACCGTGATGGGCCGCGACAACATCGTGTACCAGTTCGCGTCGCTCGGTGACGCGCCGCAGGACAAGAAGTACCGCGGCGAGGAGACCCGGCTCGAGATCGGCGATCGCAACGTATTCCGCGAGGGCTGCACGGTGAACCGCGGCACGGTGCAGGATCGCGGCATCACGCGCATCGGCAGTGACGGCTGGTTCATGGCAACCACGCACATCGCGCACGACTGTCAGATCGGCGACAACGTCATCATGGCCAACGTCGCCACTCTGGGCGGCCACGTCGAACTCGGCGACTGGGTCATCGTCGCGGGATTCTCGGGCGTGCACCAGTTCTGCCGCATCGGCGCGCACGCGTTCATCGGCAACAACAGTTCGGTGACCAAGGATGTGCCGCCGTACCTGATGGTCTCGGGGCATCCTGCCGCACCGGTCGGCATCAATGCCGAAGGGCTCCGGCGTCGCGGGTTCTCGCCGCCGCAGCTCGCGGCCATCAAGCGCGCCTACCGTGTGCTGTACCGCTCGGGACTCCGCCTCACGGAGGCGACCGCGGAACTCGAACGGCTCGCCGCCGCGCATCCGGAGGTGCAGGCATTCGTCGATTTCCTGCCGCGCTCGACGCGCAGCATCGTGCGCTGAGGTCGTGACCGGAGCCGCCATGCTCTCCATCGGGCTGGTCGCGGGTGAGGCATCGGGCGACCGGCTGGGCGCCGATCTCATGCGGGCCGTGCTCGCACGTCGTCCTGACACGCGCTTCTACGGAATCGCCGGTCCGCAGATGGCGGCCGCGGGCTGCGAGGTGCTCGCGCGCGCGGACAGCCTCGCGGTCATGGGACTCGTCGAGGTGCTGCGGCACCTGCCGCGCATCCTCGCCGTGCGCCGCAGCGTCATCGCCGAGTTCCTGGGACGACGACCGGATGTGTTCGTCGGCATCGATGCGCCGGAGTTCAACCTCGGACTCGCAGGCGAGCTGCACGCCGCGGGCATCCGTACCGTGCAGTACGTGAGCCCGCAGGTCTGGGCCTGGCGTCGCGGACGCGTGCGCGGCATGGCGCAGAGCCTCGACCGCGTGCTGTGCCTGCTGCCCTTCGAGCAGCGCTTCTACGAGGGACAGGGCCTCGCCGCCGAGTTCGTCGGACATCCGCTCGCGGACCGCATGCCGCTCGATCCCGACCGCGCGGCGGCGCGCGCGGCCCTCGGGATCCGCGGGGACGCGCCGTTGCTGGCGGTGCTGCCCGGCAGCCGCCTCGGCGAGGTCGCACGGCTCGCCGAGCCGTTTGCGCGCACGCTGCGGCGGCTCGCGGAGGAGCGCCCGGCGCTGCAGTTCGTGGCGCCGATGGTGCGGCCGGCCGTGCACGAAGTCTTCGCCGCGGCATTGCAGCGCCACGCCAGTGGCGTCGCCGTGCGGCTGCTCGACGGCGAGGCCGGCACGGCGCTCACCGCGGCGGACGCGGCGCTGGTCGCGTCGGGCACGGCGACGCTCGAAACCCTGCTCTGCAAGCGGCCGATGGTCGTCGCCTACCGCGTGGCACCCCTCACGGCCGGC
>CAYWMY010000066.1:0-10721 GCA_964459405.1 uncultured Steroidobacteraceae bacterium
ATTCCTGAGCCTGCGCCGGTCACGAAGGCGACGCGCCCCGAGAGCTGTTGCTGTTCTGCCATGTGCCCCTCGTTCAATAATTCAATGATATTCAGATGCCTGCCAATCCGTTTTTCGATATAGCAGAAACGGTGGCGCCCGAGAATACCGTCGAAGCGGCACTCGACAACGATGGCGTCCGCAGACGCAGCCCAAGGGGCACTCGACAGCACCGATGGAGACGGATGGATCGTTCGCACTTCACGAGCTGCCAGCGCCACGGGGCCTGTGCCAGGTTCGCGAGCCGAGGCGCGGGTTGATCAGATCGGCGCAAGGACCCCGGTGCCTGAAGTACTATGGCGCGTGTGACTGCCTGGAGGAGTACCGTCGATGGCTATGAAGCTGAGCAGTGAGAGTTTCAGGGAAGGCGAGATGCTCAAGATGGAGCACGTGCTGTCGAAGGCATTCGGATTCGGCTGCGAGGGCGGTAACCAGTCGCCGCAGCTCAGCTGGAGCGACGCGCCTGCGGGCACGCAGAGCTTTGCGGTCACCTGTTTCGATCCGGATGCGCCCACGGGAAGCGGCTTCTGGCACTGGGTTGTCGTCAATATTCCCGCGAGCGTGACATCCTTGCCGCTCGGCGCAGGCGATCCCGGCTCGGGCAAGCTGCCTGCCGGCGCCCTGCAGGTCCGCACGGACTTCGGCAAGCCGGGTTACGGTGGGCCCTGTCCACCGGCCGGATCGAACGTGCACCGCTACGTATTCACGGTGCACGCGGTGGGCGTCAAGGAGCTGCCTGTGACCGCCGACACTTCGTGCGCGGTCGTCGGATTCCAGCTCCACTTCAATACGCTCGAGAAAGCACAGCTGATCGGTCTCTACCGGCGCTGAGCCCGGCGCCGGAGATCAAGGTGCCCGACATCCGCGCGGCGGAGGCCCTGGTGTTGGAGATCCGGAGCCGCGGTGGCGCGTTGCGGCATGGCGAGCGCCACGCTCCTGTTCGCCCCGGCCAGTCCTCGAGATCGCGGCCGAGCATGCCGGCGCGCCTCCAGCGGTGCTTTACGACAGGCGTGGGCCGGGTTTGCTGCGCTTCAGATGCTTTTCCATCGTGCGCTGCCCGAATCCGCCGCGAGAAACGGAGAAGTCGCACTCATGGGCGAGTGGTCATGCCATGACGGCTCCGCGGCGTTGGGAACGAGGTCGGCTTCGGCTTGATGGCACGAGCCCGTTCATCAATAGTGCGGTGGCTTCTCGAAGCCGGTCGCACTGGCGCCGGACTCCGATGCGACCGCTTCGAGCTGGGCCATCAGCCTCTGCGTGCGCGCGAGCGCGGTGTCGATCTCCCGCTGCTGGCGCAGCACGACGTCACTCAGTTCGGCGATGGACCGTTCCAGGTGGGCGAGCTTTTCTTCGACAGACTCGAGGCGGCTGGTGTCGTTCATCGGCAGGTCTGGGGGGATATCCAGGCAGGATCGGCCACTTGCGGGCACGCCATTAGATTCCATCGGTGGGCGCAGGCACAAGCCGGTACACTCGCCGGCCCGCACAACCGGTTCCACCGCGACATGTCCCGATCGCGACTGCTGGTGAGCGCAGTCCGCCCGGAGGATTCCAGCCATGACGACCCCTGGTGAGATGCCCACGGTATCGTTTCCAGACCTCGGCCTGTCCGCGCCCGTGCTGACCGCGCTGACCGCGATCGGCTACGAGACGCCGTCGCCGATCCAGGCCGCCACCATCCCGGCGCTGCTCGAAGGCCACGACGTGCTGGGCCAGGCCCAGACGGGCACCGGCAAGACGGCCGCGTTTGCGCTGCCCATCCTGTCGCGGCTCGATCCCGGGCAGCGCCCGCCGCAGGCGCTCATCATGGTGCCGACGCGCGAACTCGCGATCCAGGTGGCGGAGGCTTTCCAGAAGTACGCGGCGGCCATGCCGGGTTTCCATGTCGTGCCGATCTACGGCGGCCAGAGCTACACGCCGCAGCTCAATGCGCTCAAGCGTGGCGCGCAGGTCGTGGTCGGCACGCCGGGTCGCATCATCGATCACCTGGAGCGCGGCACGCTCGACCTCGAGGGCATCCGCTGCGTGGTGCTCGACGAGGCCGACGAGATGCTGCAGATGGGCTTCGTCGACGCCATTGAGTCGATCCTCGCCCGCACGCCGACGTCGCGCCAGACCGCGCTGTTCTCCGCGACCCTGGCGGCCCCGATCCGGAAGATCGCCGAGCGCCACCTGCGCGAGCCGAGAGCCATCTCGATCCGCAGCCGGACCACGACGGCCAGCAATATCCGCCAGCGCTATCTGCTGGTGAGCGGCCCGCACAAGCTCGACGCCCTGACCCGCATCCTGGAGGTCGAGCCTTTCGACGCCATGCTGGTGTTCGCGCGCACCCGGCAGTCCACCGCCGAGCTCGCCGAGCGGCTCACGGCACGCGGTTTCGCCGTGGCCGCGCTGAGCGGCGACGTGCTGCAGGCGCAGCGCGAGCGCACGGTCGCGCAGCTGAAGGACGGCCGTATCGACATCCTGGTCGCGACCGATGTCGCGGCACGCGGCCTCGATGTCGAGCGCATCGGCCACGTGGTCAATTTCGACATCCCGTACGACACCGAGTCCTACGTCCACCGCATCGGGCGTACCGGGCGCGCGGGCCGCAGCGGCGAGGCGATCCTGTTCGTGACCTCGCGCGAGCGCAACATGCTGCGGCTGATCGAGAAGGCGACGCGCCAGCCCATCGAGCCCATGCACCTGCCGACGGTCGAGGACGTCAACGCGCGGCGCGCGCAGCGCTTCAAGGATCGCATCGCCGAAGTTCTGCAGCAGGGTGCGGCCGAGCCGTATCGCGACCTGATCGAGGAGTTCGTGCGCGAGACCGGTGCGGATGTCGCGGACGTCGCCGCGGCGCTCGCACACATGGCGCAGGGCAAGTCGCCACTGCTGATGGCTCCCGCAGCCGCGGTTGTCACGGATGCGGGCGCGCCGCCCGCTCGCGATCGGGGTGCGGACCGCGCCGCGCGGGGCGAACGCGGTGAACGGGGCGAACGTGAGACGCGCCCGCGCACGGCGTTCAGTGGTGAAGAGCGGACCTACCGGCTCGCGGTCGGACGCTCCCTGGGCGTGCAGCCCGGCAACATCGTGGGTGCGATCGCCAACGAGGCAGGCATCGAAGGATCGCAGATCAACGGCATCGACATCCGCCGCGAGTACACGCTGGTGCGGCTGCCCGCGGACCTGCCCGTCGCGGTGCTCGATCGTCTGGCTGCCGTGAAGATCAAGGGCGTGCCGCTCGCGATCCGAGCGGCCGACGATCACAAGGGCGGCGAGGGCGGGGGGCTGCCGCCGCGGCGCGGCGCCCGGCCACACCGCGGCCAGGGCGGCTTCAAGCGCAAGGGCGGAACCGCCGGCCCCAAGGCGGGGAAGAAGGGAAAGGCCGGCAAGTTCGGAAAAGGCCGGTGACCGTTGCCCGGATCTCCGTGCTCAGCCGAGGATGTGCTCGGCCAGCGAACGCGGCGAGTGGATGACGGCACCGCCGAACGTCCGGCTGCAGCCAGGACCGGGTTCTCGAGGATGCCCTGCACGGTCGGCGAGAAGCCGTCGAGACAGGGCTCGACATCGGTCTTGATCTGCTGCGGGCTCGCGCGCGCTTTCAGGTCGCGCAGCGTGAACTTCGAGCTGTTGTAGAACGCCTGGCCAGCGGCCGGGCGCAGTGCCTGGCCCTGATTCGTGATGCCGGCAATGTCGTGTGCGGCCCGCTTCTTGGGCTCCATGACCGCATCGCGACGCCGCAGCACCGTCATGGGCACGGTGACATCGCGGTACCTGCCGCGGACATCGAGGTCACGCGGTCCATCGTCAGCGATGTCCCGGATGAAGTGGGCGATTCGGTCGAGCGGTTGGGCTTCCATTACATTCCCAGGGTCGGGAATTCGGCCGAGTCCGGTCGATGGCGGTGTGCCAGCCAGCCGCCTGCAGCGGTCGGTCGATCTCGGCGCGGGCCTCGGGGGCCGCCATACCGGCTGTCGTGGTGCGAGATCCCTGGATGTCGTGATCGGGCCACAGGGGGGGCGGGTCAGGGCACGGGGCGCTGTGGCTGCACCGAAACCGATGGCTGACGACCGGTTCAGCGACGATTTCGAGAACGAGGGTCTCCATAGGCGCGCCTGCCTGACGGGCGGTGGTGCCTGGAGGTCGCATGGACAAGGGCGTTGGCGGGGGATTGTCGATTCCGGCGCCCGCCGTTCGACCAATGTTCATCATGGCGCTCCGGCAGACGCCTAGAATCAGACCAGATGACCGACGAGCTCGCTCGTTATCACCGGCAGATGCTGCTGCCGGGCTTTGGCCCGGCGGGCCAGGAGCGGCTGCGCGCTGCGACGGCCCTTGTGCTGGGCTGCGGGGCTCTGGGGTGCCTGGCCGCGGATCTGCTCGCTCGCGCCGGAGTGGGGCATCTCGTGATCGTCGATCGCGACCTCATCGAGCTCACGAACCTGCAGCGCCAGGTGCTGTTCGACGAGCAGGATGTCGCGGAGGGCCTGCCCAAGGCCGTGGCCGCGCTGCGCCGGCTGGCGAAAGTGAACTCCGCCGTGCGCGTCACGCCCGTGGTCGACGACCTGCACGACGGCAACATCGAGCGCTACGCGGCCGGTGCGGACGTGCTGGTCGATGGTCTCGACAACTTCGAGACGCGCTACCTCGCGAACGACGTGGCGGTGAGCCGCGGTATTCCCTACGTCTACGGCGGTGCGGTCGGTACGACGGGCACGGCGTTCGCGATCCTGCCGCGCACGGCGCAGGGCGCGGCTCCCTGGGAGACGCACGAGGGCGTCAACCGGGCGACGGCCTGCCTGCGCTGCCTGTTCGAGGAACCGCCGCCGCCGGGCACGATGCCCACCTGCGATACCGCCGGTGTGCTCGCGAGCGCGGTGACGACGATCGCGAGCTTCGAGGTGACCGAGGCGCTCAAGATCCTCACGCGGAACTTCGATCGCGTCGCGCCGACGCTGCTGCACGTGGATCTGTGGCACAACCACATCGCCCACCTCAAGGTTACGGATGCCCGCGCACGCGGGGAGTGCCCGTGCTGCGGCAGGCGCCGCTTCGAATTCCTGGCGGGCGCCCGTGGCTCGGGTGCGAGCACGCTCTGCGGCCGCGACGCGGTGCAGCTCCGGCCGCACAGCGGCGCCGCGCCGCTCGATCTGGAGGCCGTCGCCGCACGCCTCGGCGGTCAGGCGCGCATCCGCGTCAGCACGTACCTGCTGCGTGCCGAGATCACGGACAACGGCAGGCCGTACTCACTGAGCCTGTTTCCGGACGGCCGCGCGATCGTGCACGGCACCAGCGATACGAACGTTGCGCGCGGCCTGTATGCGAAATATGTCGGCACCTGAAAGGAGGGGACGAGCATGACCGCAATACGGGTTCTGGTCGGCACGAAGAAGGGTGCGTTCATACTGAGTGCCGACGGCAGGCGCGAGAAGTGGTCCGTTGCCGGGCCGCATTTCGCCGGCTGGGAGGTCTACCACGTGAAGGGTTCGCCGGCCGATCCTGACCGCATCTACGCCTCGCAGACGAGCGGCTGGTTCGGCCAGATCATCCAGCGCTCGAGTGACGGCGGGCGGACCTGGGAGCTGCCCGGAACGCAAGGCGGGCCGCCGGTCGACGAGCAGGGATTTCCGAAAGGCGAGAGCAACAAGTTCGTGTACGACACCGCGCCCGGAACCGGCGCACCACTCATGACGCACCAGTGGTACGACGGCACGCAGCGTCCCTGGGAGTTCAAGCGCGTCTGGCACATCGAGCCGTCGCTCAGCGATCCGGACACGGCGTTCGCGGGTGTTGAGGATGCCGGGTTGTTCCGCACGACGGACGGCGGCCGGACGTGGCACGAGCTCTCGGGCCTGCGCGGTCACGGCACGGGACCGAAGTGGCAGCCGGGCGCGGGCGGCATGTGCCTGCACACGATTCTGCTGGATGCGAACAGACCGAAGCGCATGTTCGTGGCGATCTCGGCCGCCGGCGCCTTCCGCACCGAGGACGGAGGCAGTACCTGGCAGCCGATCAACCGCGGGCTCAAGTCGCAGTACATCCCCGATCCGGACGCCGAAGTCGGTCACTGCGTGCACCGCATCGCGATGCACGCCTCGCGACCCGAAACGCTCTACATGCAGAAGCACTGGGACGTGATGCGCAGCGATGATGGTGGCGCCAGCTGGTACGAGGTCAGCGGCGACCTGCCGAGTGACTTCGGGTTTCCGATCGAAGTCCACGCGCACGAGCCCGGGACGATCTACGTCGTGCCGATCAAGAGCGACTCGGAGCACTATCCACCGGACGGCAGGCTGCGGGTCTACCGGAGCCGCACGGGTGGCCACGAGTGGGAGCCGCTCACGAACGGTCTGCCGCAGCAGGACTGCTATGTCAACGTGTTGCGTGACGCGATGGCCGTCGATGCACTCGATCCCTGCGGGATCTACGTCGGCACCACGGGCGGGCAGGTGTATGTGTCGGCGGACTCCGGCGACCGGTGGGTGCCCATCGTGCGCGATCTGCCGGGCGTGCTGTCCGTGGAGGTGCAGACGCTGCCATGAGCGCCGGTGCTGCCGACAGGCGCGGCATTCGCGTCATGCTGCCGCTGCATCTGCAGCGGCTTGCCGGGGTCGGCGCCGAGGTGCTGCTCACCGTCGATGCGCCGATCACGCAGGCCGCCGTCCTCGACGCGCTCGAAGCGCGATGGCCGATGCTGCGCGGCACCATCCGCGACCACGCGACGGGGTTGCGCCGGCCCCTGGTGCGGTTCTTTGCGTGCAACGAAGATCTGACGCTCGAGCCGCCGACCGCGGCACTGCCGGAAGCGGTTGCCTGCGGCCGGGAGCCGCTCCTGATCGTGGGCGCGATCGCGGGCGGGTAGGGGTCTGTCCGGGTACGGGCGGCCCCGCGTGTGCCGGGGCGCAGGTTTGCCGGGCGCGGCTGTGTCCGGCGGTTCCATCAGAGGAGGCGGGAGTGAGCAAGCTGCGATTCATCTTTCGATTGAAGATCCACGCGGGCAGACTCGACGAATTCAAAGCCGTGGCAACCAGGCTGCTCGCGATGGTTCAGGAAAAGGGCCGGTCCACGCTGGAGTACGAGTGGTTTCTGAACGGCGACCAGACCGAATGCATCGTGCTGGAGACGTTTGCGAATTCTGAAGCGCTGCTCGAGCATGCGGACAGGGTCGCCGAGCAGGCGCGCAGACTGTTCGCCTTGTGCGACATGCAGGATCTCTGGCTCTGCGGTGAGCCCTCGCCCGAGGTCCTGCAGAGGGCCGCGTCGTTCGGTCCGAAAGTGTATTCGCTTCTGCAGGGCAGAGGCTGAGGCTCGGGGCGGCGAGTGCCGGGGGCCGCCGGTCGTCCAGGCATGCGTAACCCGGCGCAGAGGGGCCTGTCACGTTCGGGCTGGGACACGGGAGTGTCGACCAGCAGTCGCGGATCGCATGATCTGCAGGAACGGTGCAGGTCACTCCGTAGAACGGCATCGACAGCCGGGTGACCTGCAGTGCACGGCTGGCGGCCCGCTCTGTCAGGATGCGGGGCGATCGCGATGGCCATGACAGGCAGCAGTCTTCGGGGAGGTACAGACCAATGAAGATCCTGAGCCCGATACAGGTGGGCAGGCACGAAATCAAGAACCGCGTCGTTTCCACGGCCCATGCGGCCGATACCAGCTTCTTCCAGCCGGGCAAGAGCGGCGAGGGCTACATCGCCTATCAGGAGCGCCGCGCCCAGGGTGGCACGGGGCTGATCATCTTCACGGCGATGCACGTGCACAGCACCTCGCCGAACTTCCTGCACTGGCTCTATGAAGAGAACGACATGCGCAGGAAGTTCGCGGAGATCTCGACGCGCCTGCACCGTCACGGCGCGAAGTGCGTCTCGCAGTTGTTCCACCTGGGAGTGAGCCGCACGTCGGCCAGTCACCCTGACATGGAGCCGCTGTGGGGGTTCTCGGGGCTGCCATCGCCGGAAGGCGAGGCTTCGCACCGGATGACCACGGACGAGATCGAGGAAGTCATCGAGGCATTCGTCAAGGTCGCCGTGGTCGCCGTCGAGAGCGGCATGGACGGCGTCGAGCTGCACGGCACGCACGGTTACCTGATCCAGCAGTCGTTCAGCCCCTGGGCCAACAAGCGCACCGACAAGTGGGGTCAGGATCGCCTGCTGTTCGTGAGGACGATCGCCGATCGCGTACGCAAGGCGATCGGGCCGGACAAGATCCTGGGTGTACGCATTTCCTCGGACGATTTCCTCGCGCCGGAGGCGGGTGGACTGGGACACGAGGGGCTGTGCAAGGTTGCGGCGGAACTCGTCGGCATGGGCGTCTTCGATTACCTGAATCACTCCGAGGGCACGGGCGGCGTGCACTATGCGCGGGCGATCGGCTCCTACCGGCATCCGTTCGGCGAGTTCCTGCCGCTGACGCGCGGGCTCAAGATGGCGGTGAAGTCGGCCGTGCCCGTGATCGGCGTGGGCAAGATCCCGACGACGGACCTGGCGGAGCGTGCGCTCGAGGCCGGCGACTGCGACCTGGTCGGCATGACGCGCGCGCAGATCGCCGACCCCGACATCGTGAAGAAGCTCGCGGCGGGCCAGGCGCAGCGCATCCGGGTGTGCACGGGCGCGAACCAGGGCTGCATCGATCGCACGCGCCTGTTGAACATCAGTTGCATTCAGAACCCGGAAGTCCTCGAGGAGAACCGCATCAAGGCGCTGAACGCGGTGCCGACCTCACGCAAGCGCGTGCTGGTGGTGGGTGGAGGCCCGGCCGGCATGAAGGCGGCCGAGATCGCGGCCGTGCGCGGCCACGAGGTGACGCTGGTCGAGGCCTCGGGGCGCTTAGGGGGCCGGCTCAATCAGGTCGAGAATATGGGCCCCGCGGCGAACCTGCTGTCCGCGACGGCCTGGATCGAACAGGAGATGAAGATTCACAAGGTCAGGGTGCAGACCCAGACGCGCGTCGACGAGGCGTTCGTGAAGGCTTTCAAGCCGGACGTCATCGTGCTCGCAACCGGTGCGGTGCCCTCGGCGGAGCTCAACGTCGAGAACGACGGTTCGATTCCGGTGCTGGCGACGGACGAGGCGGGCCAGGGCTACTACCGTGATGTGAAGATCGAGATGAAAGGCACGCGCTCGCTGTTCGTGGACCTGCGTGGCACGTACGAGACGTCGCTGGTCATCGAGGCGGTCGCGAAGCGGGGCAGCGCAGTCACCATCATCACGCCCTTCTACACCTGGGGCGCGAACATGGGTTTCACGAACCTGCACGACTACATGCTGTTGCTGCCGAAGCTCGGCTGTGAGTGGCTGACGACCACGATGCTCGAGCGCATCCGGGGCGGTAAGGCCACGTTCCGCAACGTCTACACGAACAAGGCGACGGAGTCGGAATTCGACTTCGTCGTCGCCGGCGTGCAGCCGAAGCCCTGTGATGAGCTGCAGGAAGCGCTGAAGAAGTACGCAAATGTCATCGCCGTGGGCGACGTGGTCGCGCCGCGTACGGTGATGGAGGCGATCCGCGAGGGCGATCGTGCCGGCCGCAGGATCTGAGCACCGGGGCGGCCATGGGGCTCCGCGGTTTGCGGCAAGGCGCGTGCATCGCGGGGTCCGATGTGGCCGTGCCCGCGGCCGCGGCCGGAACACCACCGGCTGCTGACGCGCACGGTGATCCGGGCGCGCGCAGGCGTGGTGCTATCGCTCCGCGAGCGCGTGCGCGAGCTGCTCGCGTGTGAGCTGGACGACCACGGGCGCGAGCGCCAGCAGGGCCACGAGGTTGGGTACGGCCATCAGCGCGTTCAGCGTGTCGGCGATGGTCCAGGCGAGGTCGAGCTGCGTGACGGCCCCGGCGAACACGGCGACAGTCCACAGCACGCGGAATGGCAGGGTCGAGCGCGGACCGACGAGATAGTTCCAGCAGCGCTCGCTGTAGAAGCTCCAGCCGAAGATGGTGGTGAGCGCAAACACGCCGAGCGCGATGGCGACGACCGGGTCACCGAAGCCCGGCATGGCCGAGTCGAAGGCGATCTGGGTGAGCTGGGCGCCGGTCTTGCCGCTGGTCCAGGCGCCGGAGGCAACGATCGCCAGCGCCGTCATCGAGCAGACGACGATCGTGTCGAAGAACGTGCCCATCATGCCGATCAGGCCGCTGCGCACCGGGCTCGAGCTGCAACCGGCCGCCTGCGCGATGCCGGCCGTACCGAGGCCGGCCTCGTTGGAGAAAATGCCGCGCGCGACGCCGTAACGGATGCCGGCCATCACGGCCGCTCCCGCGAAGCCGCCGACAGCGGCGGTCGGTGTGAAAGCATTCGTGAAGATGGTGGCAAGGGCGGCCGGCACCTTCCCGGCATGGACGATCAGTACGACGAGCGCAGCCAGGATGTACGCGATGGCCATGAACGGCACGAGCCAGTTCGCAACCGCCGCGATGCGCTTGAGCCCGCCCAGGATCACGGCCGCCGTCAGCACCAGCAGCACGACGCCCGTGGTCGCATGGCTGACACCGAAGGATCCATGCATCGCGGCCGCGATGCTGTTGGCCTGCACCATGTTGCCGATGCCGAAGCCCGCGAGCCCGCCGAACAGGGCGAACGCCGTACCGAGCCACGCCCAGCGGCGCCCGAGGCCGTGCTTGATCGCATACATAGGCCCACCGACGCAGCGGCCGTCGGCCAGTTGCTCGCGGTAATGCACCGCCAGCACGACCTCGGCGTACTTGGT
>CAYWMY010000067.1:0-10612 GCA_964459405.1 uncultured Steroidobacteraceae bacterium
GGTGAGTGCGTTCATTGCCGGTCACAAGGGCTGGATCCTGGAGTCGAACTACCACGCGGACCGGGGTACGCAGCGCTTCTTCATGCGCAACACGGTGCTGGCCGGCTCGCTGCCCTTCGGCGTCGATGAGTTCCGGCGTCGCTTCGCGCCGATCGCGGCGGAGTTCGCGATGGACTGGCGCATCACGGATTCCGCGGTCCGCCCGCGCGTGGTGCTGCTGTGCTCGAAGCAGGACCACTGCCTCGTCGACCTGCTGCACCGCTGGCGCGCACGCGACTTCGCCTTCGACGTGCCCTGTGTGATCTCGAACCACACGGACCTGCGCGCGTTCGTGGAATGGCACGGCATCCCGTTCCTGCACGTGCCCGTCGATCCCGCCGATCGTGCGGTGTACTTCGCCGAAGTGGAACGGCTGTTCCGCGAGCACGCCGGCGACGTGATGGTGCTGGCGCGTTACATGCAGATCCTGCCCGCGGCGATCACGCGCCGCTATCCGGGACGCATCATCAACATCCACCACAGCTTCCTGCCGTCCTTCGCGGGCGCGAAGCCCTATCACCAGGCGTACGAGCGCGGCGTCAAGCTGATCGGTGCGACCTGCCACTACGTCACCGAGGAACTCGACGAAGGCCCGATCATCGAGCAGGACGTGGTGCGCGTGGATCATGGCGATACGGCGGAGGACTTCGTGCGTTACGGCAAGGAGGTCGAGCGCTCGGTGCTGGCGCGCGGCCTGCGCTACCACATCGAGGATCGCGTGCTGCTCAACGGTCACAGAACCGTCGTATTCCGGTAATACGATGCCGGCCCCGGTGATGCGACCCTGCGCGCACCGGCTGGCCGGCCATCGGGAGCGAACATGGGCGATCGTGTCTACAACGTGCTGATCCTGTGCACGGGCAATTCGGCCCGCAGCATCCTGGCCGAGGTGCTGGTCAACCATTGGGGTTGCGGCCGGCTGCGTGGCTTCAGCGCCGGCAGCCATCCGAAGGGCCGGGTGCATCCCATCGCGCTCGAGCTGCTCGAACACATGAAGCTGCCGACCGAGGGCCTGCGCAGCAAGAGCTGGGACGAGTTCGCGCAGCCCGGGGCGCCCGCGCTCGATTTCGTGTTCACGGTCTGCGACAACGCGGCCGGCGAGGTCTGCCCCGTCTGGCCGGGCCAGCCGATCACGGCGCACTGGGGTGTGGCCGATCCCGCCGCCGTCACCGGCTCCAAGGCGGAGCAGTGGCTCGCCTTCCGCGAGGCCTTCCGCCAGCTCGAGAATCGCATCCGGATCTTCGCGAACCTGCCGTTCGAGTCGCTGGACCGGCTCAGGCTCCAGGAGCGTGTTGATGCCATCGGTCAGACCACGCTGCCCCCGGAGAGCTGAGGGCATGTCGCTGTTCGAGCGCTACCTGACGCTGTGGGTGGCCGCCTGTATCGTGGCCGGCGTGGCGCTGGGTCATCTGTTCCCGGGCGTGTTCCATGCCGTGGGCGCGATGGAGGTCGCGCGCGTCAACCTGCCGGTCGCCGTGCTGGTCTGGTTCATGATCATCCCGATGCTGATGAAGATCGACTTCGCCGCGCTCGGCGAAGTGCGCCGCCACTGGCGCGGCATCGGCGTCACGCTCGTCGTGAACTGGGCCGTCAAGCCCTTCTCGATGGCGCTGCTGGGCTGGCTGTTCATCGGCCAGCTGTTCCGCCCGTGGCTGCCCGCGGAGCAGATCGAGTCGTACATCGCCGGGCTCATCCTGCTGGCCGCGGCGCCCTGCACGGCCATGGTCTTCGTCTGGAGCAATCTCTGCGACGGCGAGCCGAACTTCACGCTGTCGCAGGTCGCCATGAACGACCTGATCATGGTGTTCGCCTTCGCGCCGATCGTCGGGTTGCTGCTCGGGCTGTCCGCGATCACGGTGCCCTGGAACACGCTGCTGCTGTCGGTGGTGCTGTACATCGTGGTGCCGGTGGCGATCGCGCAGACGCTGCGCCACTCGCTGCTGGCTTCGGGCGGCGCGCCGCGCCTCGCGCGGGCGGTCGCGCGCTTCGGCCCCGTGAGCCTCGTGGCGCTGCTTGCGACCCTGGTGCTGCTGTTCGGCTTCCAGGGCGAGCAGATCCTCGCGCAGCCGCTCGTGATCGCGCTGCTCGCCGTGCCGATCCTGATCCAGGTCTATTTCAACGCCGGCCTCGCGTATCTCCTCAACCGTGCCTGCGGCGAGGCGCACTGCGTCGCGGCGCCTTCGGCGCTGATCGGTGCCAGCAATTTCTTCGAGCTCGCCGTCGCGGCCGCGATCAGCCTGTTCGGCTTCAAGTCCGGTGCCGCGCTCGCCACCGTCGTCGGCGTGCTGATCGAGGTGCCCGTGATGCTGTCCGTGGTGCGCATCGTCAACGCGACCCGGGGCTGGTATGGTCGTGGCAGAGTGGAGGCCTCCGCGGCGGCCGCCGTGCGCTGATGCCGGCGCCCATGTCCGCGGGCCTCCTCCGGCGTATCCGATGACACCCGAGACACCCGCAGGATCGAGGAAGTCCGTCGCACCGCTCACCCCGGCGTCGAGCGTCGTGCTGCTGCGCGAACATGCCGGCCGCGTCGAGACGCTGCTGACGCGGCGCCACGCCGCGATGTCCTTTGGCGGGCTGTGGGTGTTCGCGGGTGGCAAGGTCGAGGATTGCGATCGCGTGGCCGTGGCCCAGGTGGCCGTCGGGCCGCCGGCGATGCGGCGCCACCATGCCCCCGATGCCTGGCTCGAGCCCGCGGAGGCGCGCCCGTTCCTGGCCGCCGCGGCCCGCGAACTCATCGAGGAAACCGGCCTGTCCCTCGAAGACGGGTTCGACAGTCTGGTGCACTTCGCGCACTGGGTGACACCGCCCGGGCTGCCACGGCGCTTCGACACGCATTTCTTCCTCGGCGTCGCGGCAGCCGGGTCGACGCTGGGCGTGGACTGCGGCGAGGTGGACGAGTTCTGCTGGATCGAGCCGTACGCGGCGGTCGAGGCAGGCCGGCGCGAGGAGCTGGCCTGTGCGCCGGTCACGGCCTTCACGCTGTTCGAGGTCGCGGAGGCGCTGGACCGTCACGGTTCGCTCATGGCGACGCTGGCCGGTGAGCGCGACCGCGATGTGCTGCCGATCATGCCCAAGCTCGACCGCGATCTGACTCCGCCCAGCGTACTGCTGCCCTGGCATCCGCGCTATCACGAACTGCCCGGTGAGGGGACCTGCGCTGCGCTGCCGATCCCGGAGTACTACCGCCGGCTGCCGGACCGCTGGGTGGTGCCGGCGAGCCTGGTGCCGCGGAAGTAGGCGCAGTCCGCGTCGACCTGGAGCCACGGGATGGCGCGGCCGTGGTGCGCGAACCGGCGTCCGCAGAAGCAGGCGCAGGCTCCGTCGGCCTGGATCTGGTGCCGCGCGTTCTGCGGCTCGGCCACTGCAGCGGCGGATTCCGTTTCAGCGAGTGAGGCTGCCGCCGGGCCGAAGAATGCCCCCGCCTGTCGCCTTCATGCGATCTCCCGCGCCACCTCGGCGCCGAGGCGCAGCACGTCGTCGACGAGCGCATCGGCGTGCGACATTTCAGCGCGCGCGCCGACGAAGCAGGGCCGCAGTGCGAGCCCGCCGTTCACGCGTGTCGTGCTCGGCAGGTTGCGGTTCCCGCGCACGAGACGCCGGTGCAGCAGCCGGTTCAGCCGGTCGAGGTCCGCGACTCCCGGTACGACATAGCGGAAACAGCAGATCGAGAGCGTGGGCTCGAGCAGCAGTTCGAGGTTCGGATGGGCGCGCGCACGAGCCGCAACGTGCGCGGCCATGTCGTTGTGGCGCCGGATGCGTGCGCGCATGCCCTCGACGCCGATCTCGCGCAGCAACGCCCAGACGACGACGCCGCGGCACGGGGCGCTCAGCTCGACGCCGTAGTCGAAGTACGGGATGCCGAAGTCGTCCATGGAGTGCTCGATCGCGGGCGCGTCCCCGGTCTCCTGCGCCACCGAGCCCTCGAGGTAGTCGGCCGGCTCCTGCGTGAACGCGCGGCGCAGCAGCTCGCGGTCGCGGACGAAGGTCGCGGCGACACCCACGGAGGCACCCAGCCACTTGTGCGGATCGACGATGACCGAGTCCGCGTGTTCGAGGCCCCGGTACAGCGCGGACTTGCGCTCATCGAGGACCCCGGGCAGGCCGTAGGCGCCGTCGACATGCAGCCACACGCCCTGCTCGCGCGCGACCGTGGCGATCTCCGCGAGCGGATCGATGGCGCCGGTGTTGGTCGTGCCGGCGCTCGCGACGATCGCGACGGGCAGCACGCCGGCGGCGCGGCCGGAAGCCAGTGCGCGGCGCAGATCGTCCACGTCCATGCGGCCTGATCCGTCGCAGGCGACCGCATGCACTGCGCGCCGCCCGAGGCCCAGCACGCCCGCCGCACGCTGAATGGTGTGGTGGGCCTCGAGCGTCGCGTAGACGGCGGCCGGCCGGTCCAGTCCCTCGGCGGCGACGTCACGGCCCTGGCGCTCGAAGGCCGACTGGCGCGCCGCACCGAGCGCCAGCAGGTTCGCAACCGAGCCGCCGCTGCTGTAAACGCCCTGCAGCGCACCGATCTCCAGCATCTGCGCGAGCCAGCGGAGCGAGAGTTCTTCGACGAAGTTGAACGCCGTGATCATGTAGCGCTGCGGTGAAGCGACGCTCGCGGCGGTCATCGCGAGTGTCGCGGCCGTCGTACCGCCCGTCGTGATGAATGCGCTGAACCCCGGCCGCGGCACGGGCGAGCCGTTGGGGATGAGGTCGTGGATCAGCTCGTCCGTGACCTGGTCGATGCCGGCTCCCCGCTGCGGCAGCGGCCGCTCGAGCCGCTCACGCCACACGTGTCCCGGATGCAGCGCATCGGGATGCTCGAAACGCAGGAACTCGTCGAGTGCGGCACCCAGGCGCGACAGCAGCGTCTGCAGCTCGCGGGTCTCAGCGGAATCGGCGGTCATCTGCGTGCTCCGGTGCTGATCGATCGAGTCTACGCCGCCATGCGGCGCGGCTCGACCCGGGTGCACGGCAGCTGATGCGCGGGACCGGGGCGGTGCCGCAGTGCGGATGCATGGATACGCGTGGCAGGCGACCCTAGAATGGCGGGAGCGCAAGCCTCTGAATCACGACACCGGTGCGGACCACAGTCCGCCGGTTCGGGAGAGTTCCAGCTCGGGTCCATGCGGCTCGTCCATCGTGGTGACGGCGCGGACGACGGGGCGGCTGGTTCCCGGATCTTCTGATGGACCGATATGTACAAGTACATCCTGCTGCTGCATGTGCTCGCCGCCACCGTCTGGGCCGGCGGTCACCTCGTCCTGGCGTTGACCGTCCTGCCGCGCGTGCTGCGCGAGCGCTCGCCCGTCGAACTGCTGCGCTTCGAGGGCGGCTACGAGAAGATCGGCATGCCGGCGCTGCTGATCCAGGTCGCGACAGGCCTCTACATGGCGCACGCCCTGGTGCCCGATGTGCGCGCGTGGTTCGCGGCCGACCATCCATTCGCACGCCTGATCCTGCTGAAGCTCTCGCTGCTGGCCATCACGATGCTGGTGGCCGCCGACGCCCGGCTGCGCATCATTCCGCGACTGTCGCCCGAGACGCTGCCGGCGCTCGCACGCCGCATCGTGCTGGTCACCACGATCTCGGTGCTGTTCGTGGCCACGGGCGTCGCGTTCCGTACCGGCTCGCTGTTCTGAGCGAAGTCCCGCACGCAGCAGCACCGATGGCGGTACCGCCCTGCGGCCGCGCACGAGGCTCGCAGGCTGCATGGAGGTACGAGTCATGTCTCACTGGGTCTATCTCGGCATCGCGATCCTGAGCGAGGTCGTCGGCACCAGCGCGCTGAAACTCGCCGATGGTTTCAGGCGCCCGGTCCCGACGGCCGTCGTGATCGTCGCGTACGGCATCGCGTTCTGGTGCCTGTCGCTCACGCTGCGCACCATGCCGGTCGGTATCGCTTATGCGGTCTGGTCGGGTATCGGCATTGCGCTGATCGCACTGATCGGCTGGGTGTTCCTGAAGCAGCCGCTGGACGTGCCGGCCATCGCCGGCATCGCGCTCATCGCGGCCGGCGCGGTGCTGCTGGCCGGGTTTTCGAAGACGGTCTCGCACTGAGACCCGGTCGCGTCGCGGGGACCGCGGAGATTCCGTGGACCGACGGTCGTCGTGACGCACCGCAGCCGCTTGTGCGCACGATGCGCCGCCAGCGGCTCGCTGCAGTCGCTGATGGTCTGAAGGCCGGCGCCTGCCCCGCGGCGCTGACCCGTCCCGGGCCCAACAGGGTTATTATTCGCATGTTAAGGCCGGGCCGGCCCTGGATACGAGGGAGAACATGGGAGCGCTGGGGAATCTGACCGTCATCGACGCTTCCTGGGGCATGCCCGGCAGCGTGGCAACGCTGCTGCTCGCCGACTGCGGCGCGAACGTCATCAAGGTCGAGAGGCCCGGTCCCGCGGGCGGGCCACCCGACCTGCTGCGCCTGGCCTGGGAACGCGGCAAGAAGAGCGTGCAGCTCGATCTCACGGATGCGGCGGACCGCCAGGTGCTGGACAGCCTGCTCGCGCGTGCCGACGTGTTCATCGAGTCCTTCGGGCCGGGACGTGCCGCACCGCTCGGGCTCGATTACGCCACGCTCGCAGGGCGCTTCCCGCGCCTCGTGTGCTGCGGCATCACGGGTTATGGCCAGCGCGGGCCCTGGCGCGATGAACCGGGCTGGGACTGCCTGGTCGCCGCGAAGATGGGCGTCATGACCGAACAGCCGAGCGCCGGCCGCGAGGGACCGATCTTCCTCGGCCATCCCCACATCGGCTATGGCACGGGGTTCATGGCCGCGATCGGCATCCTCGCTGCGATCCGCGCACGGCACATCACCGGGCGAGGCCAGTTCGTCGACGTCTCGCTGCTCGACGGCCTGCTGGCGCAGAGCCCCATGAACTGGTGGCATCACCCCACGAACATCTCCTACGTCGAGACGCAGGGCGGCCAGCGTACGGGATTCGGGCGCAAGCGGCTCATCACGGCCGCCTTCGAGTGTGGCGACGGCGAGTTCATCCAGGTGCACACGGGTGGCCAGGGTGGCTTCAAGGCCATGATGGAGATCTTCGGGTTCGGCGACATCACGCAGACCATCACCGGGCGTCCCGAGATGTCCGTGCCGCTCAATGACGAGGAGTTCGTCATTGCGCGCGAGTACATCCCCGAGGCCTTCAAGCAGCGCCCGCGCCAGGAATGGATCGAGCTGTTCGAGGACGCGGATCTCGCGGTGCTGCCCGTGCTGCGCCAGGGCGAAGTGCTGAAGGACGAGCAGGTGCTGCACGCTGGCCGCGTCATGACACACGATCACCCGCAGCTGGGCCGCATCCGCCAGTCGGCGCCACCGCTGCAGTTCGAGAAGTCGCAGCCGTCGCTGCCATCACCGCCGCCGCACGTTGGCGAGCACAGTGAGGAACTGCGCCGGCTCGCGGCCGCGGCGCAGCCCGCGCAGGTCCCCGCCGCTGGAGGCGAGCCGCTCGCGCATCCGCTGAAGGGCATCCGCGTGCTCGACTTCGCGTCGTTCTTCGCCACGCCCTATGGCGCGAAGCTGCTCTCTGACCTCGGTGCGGACGTGATCATGGTCGAGGCGCCCTCCGGCGAGCAGATGCGCTCGCTGCCGAACCCGTTCGAGGCCGCACAGCGCGGCAAGCGCAACATCGTGCTGGACCTCAAGACCGCCGAGGGCAGGCGCATCGCGCACGAACTCGTCGCGACCGCCGATGTCGTCATGCACAACCAGCGCCCCGGCAAGGCCGAGAAGATCGGCATCGGCTACGAGACGCTGGCGAAGATCAATCCGAAGCTGCTGTACGTCTACCTGCCCGGCTTCGGTTCGAGCGGGCCGAAGGCGCATCGCAAGTCCTTCGCGCCGCTGGTGTCCGGGTTCACAGGCCTGCTGTACGAGGCCGCCGGCGAGGGCAACAAGCCGGTGCGCAGCGCCGAAGGCAACGAGGACTACTACAACGGCCTGATCGGTGCGGTCGCCGTGCTCGCGGGCCTTGAGCACCGGGCGCGCACGGGCGAGGGCCAGTACATCGAGAGCCCGCAGCTGCATTCGAGCCTGTTTACCTCGTCGCACCACTTTCTCGGGCGCCATGACGAGCCGCTCACGGCGCTGCCCATGGACGGGGGGCAGATGGGCTGGGGGCCGCTGTACCGCCTGTACCGGACCGCGGACGACTGGATCTGCATCGCCTGTGTCGGTGCGGCCGCGTTCGCGCGTCTGGCAGCCGCGCTCGAACTCGCGCCGGAACTCTCGCCCGCCGATCCCGAGGGGCTCGCGCAGGCGCTGGCGACGCGCTTCGCGCAGCTGAGTTCGGCGGATGCCTTCCGGCGGTTGCGCGAGCACCGCGTGGCCTGCGAGATCCCGGCGCACGAACCCCGGATGCCGAAGCTGTTCTTCGCGGACTGGGCGATCGAGCAGGGGCTCGTGGTGGAGCAGCCCGAGTCGCTGCACGGGCCGATCCGGGAGATCGGCCTCTACGTGCGGCTGTCGGACACGCCGGGCCAGCACAAGGGACCGGCGCCGCGGCCCGGCCAGCACACCCGGGAGATCCTGCGCGAGCTTGGCTGCACGGATGAGCGCATCGCAGCGCTCAGCGATGCCGGCGCGGTGGTTCTCGATGCCGGTCCGACGTAATGGCCGGGTCCGAACCGCCATGCCGCGTTCGACGGCCGCCGGTGAAGCCATGAGCAAGGCAACCCGACCAGGACCGCGTCGTACCGCCGCCGGCCGGCCGCTGGATGACACGGACGGGACGGCGGAGTCCGCGACCGGATCGTCGCTGCGACGCAGACGCCGCGTGCTCAAGACCTCCGAGCTGATCGCGCGCGAAATGATCCTGGACATCACCGAGCGCGGGCTGAAGGAAGGAGACACGCTGCCCTCCGAGGCGCAGATGCTCAGGCACTACGAGGTCGGAAGGGCTTCGCTGCGCGAGGCGCTGCGGCTGCTCGAGGTGCAGGGGCTGGTGCGCATCCGCACGGGTGCGAGAGGTGGTCCCGTGGTCGGTGCGGCGACCGCCGGGAACCTCGCACGCATGTTGACGCTGTTCTTCGGCCTCGCCGGGGCGACCTATGAGGATCTCACCGCGGTCATGCTGATCGCGTCACCCAAGGTGGCCGAACTCGCCGCACGCAATCGGCTCAGCAAGGCCGAGAGCCTGGCGCTGCGCAGCGCCATCGAGCGACCCTGCGAGGCGGTGAATCCGCGGCTGATCCGCACTGAGACGCTGACGGATTTCCACAGCCTGCTGCCGGCGCTGGCGCGCAATCCGGTCTGGTCGCTGCTGACCGACGCGATCGGCCTGATCTTCGCCGAGCACGTCATGACGACCACCGACAGCCGCGACTTCCACGCCGTGACCGTGGTCGACCACGAGCGCATCGCGAAGGCGATCCTTGCGCGTGATGCCGAGCTCGCCTCACGGCTCATGCGTGAACACACCGAACGCATGATCGACTTCTATCGCGGACAGAATCCCTCGATCTTCGCCAGCGTGATCGAGTGGCGATGACGCGGGCGGTCGTGTACGGCAATGGAGGACACGGCCATGATCCACGGCGGAGGACGAGGCGCATGAAGCGGGCGGATACGGGGCTCGCGATCGTGGGGGTTGGAGAATCGGCACTGGGACGCCGGGTCGACCGGGCGCTCGACGCGCTGCTGGTCGATGCCTCGCGCCGCGCAATCGCGGATGCGGGTCTCGTGCCCGCGCAGGTCGACGGCATGGTCATGCACATCAAGCAGCCACCGCTCGATGAGGTCGCGCTCGGCGCCGGCATCACGCACCGCTCGTATTCGGCGATCAACGCCCTCGTCCCCGGTGCGGGTCCCGTCGCGGCGCTGATCGAGGCGCAAAACGCGATCGCGGCCGGCCTCGCGACCGCCGTACTCGTGGCCTACGGCACGCGCACTTCGGCGCCCGGCGGCCCGTATGCCTACCACGCCGCCGATCCGCTGAAGGCCGACCTCGAGATGCCGATGGGCTATTACGGCCAGCCGCTGTATTTCGCCGCGATGATGCAGCGCTACCGCCACGAGTACGGCCTCGAGCCCGAGCAGCTCGGGTCGCTCGCCGTCGCGCAGCGCGAGTGGGCCTCGCGTACGCCGAATGCGCAGAAACCCGAACGCATCACGATGGACGACTATCTGAAGTCGCCCGTGATCGCCGAACCGATCCGCAACCTGGACTGTTGCCTCATCAGCGATGGTGCGGTCGCGTATGTCGTCACCACGCTCGAACGTGCACGCGACCTGCGTCACCCGCCCGCGGTCGTCGCGGGCGTCGCGGCAGGATCGAACCCCTGGACGCTGACCGAGATGTTCACGCAGAGCCCGCGATTCCTGGACATCGGACCGGGCGACGCGGCGCGCCGCGCGTTCGCCGAGGCCGGCATCACGCACGGCGACGTCGACTTCGCGGAGATCTACGACTGTTTCACGATCTCCATCGTGCTGCAGCTCGAGGGGCTGGGGTTCTGCGGGCGCGGCGAGGGCGCGGCCTTCGTGGCCGGGGGCCGGACGGCGCCTGGTGGCGCGCTGCCGGTGAACACCGACGGCGGCCACCTGGCCTACTCGTACATCCCGGGCATCACGCACGTGGTC
>CAYWMY010000068.1:0-10599 GCA_964459405.1 uncultured Steroidobacteraceae bacterium
ACCGTTCCATCCCCGGTCTCCGCGACGTCCACCGGGCGCCCGATGACGTCGCGACCCTCGAGGAAGCCCCAGAGGAACGGACGCTCCTCGATGCCGCCGTCGTCCCGCCAGTGCAGCGAGACGACGCGGTAGCCATCCGGCGTGCTCCGGTTCCAGGAGCCGTGCAACGCGACGAGCGCGGCGCGCTCGAAGCCCGGCGCTCGCTGCGGCGAACGCAGGAAGTGGATGCCGAGTGGCGCGTTGTGCGCGCGGAAACCGTGCACGGGCGAGCGCGCCGTGGCGAGCAGCGGCTCGTGTCCCGAGCCGAGATCAGGATCCAGCTTTCCGAAGCCATTGATGAAGGGCCAGCCGTAGAAACTGTCCTGCTCGATGCGGTTCAGTTCGCAGGGCGGGAAATCGTCACCCAGCAGATCGCGGCCGTTGTCGGTCGCATGCAGCGCGCCGTCCCAGGGTGCGAAGTCCATGCCGATGCTGTTGCGCAGGCCGCGTGCGAAGATCCGCGCATGCGTGCCATCGGCGCGAAGCCGCAGGATGGTCGCGCGCCGTTCATCTTCCTCGATGCAGGCGTTGCAGCTCGAGCCCACGGACAGGTACAGCATGCCGTCGGGGCCGAAGCGCAGACTCTTGTTGCGGTGACCGCCGTCGCCGGGCAGACCGTCGAGCAGCACTTGGGGCGCCCCGGAGATCGCGCCGCGCGTGACATCGAAGCGCACGCGGCTCACACGCTCGCGCTCCGCGTAGTACAGCCAGCCCTCGCGCAGCTCCAGTCCGTGCGGGCGGTCCAGTGCGTCGAGCAGCACGGCACGCCGGTCTGGATGCCCATCCGCATCGTGGTCCACGCCGAGCAGCAGGATGCGGTCGAGCCGCGTCTGGCTCACGAGCAGGTCGCCGGCCGGCGTCAGCAGCAGCATGCGGGCCTGCGGCACTTCGTCGGCATAGACCGCGACGCTGAAGCCTGGTGGTGCGCGCAGCCGTTCGCTCACGACCCGCGCTGACGGGGTTGCGGCGCTGCGGCCCGTGACCGCGAACCACAGCACGCGCGGATCGGACAGCGCGACGGGGCCGAAGCGCAGGAACACCGCCATACCGGCCACGAGCAGCAGCACGAGGCCGGTCACGGCCAACCAGCGGAGCGGCCAGCGCGACATGATGGCCGCAGTGTGCCGCGTGGTCTGCCGCGCCGCCAGCCGGCGTCGCGCCGGGGCACGCCACGGTCGCAGCACCGTGGCCGACCGGAGCCACCATCCCGCGAGCGGCGGGCAGGTGGCCGATGCGCCGGGCAGTGGCCCGTGCCGGCACCATTGGGTAGAGTCACTGCCCCTGCAACCCGCCGCCGGCCGTGGCCGGCCGCGCGGCCACCGAAGAGACCGCTGCCATGATCGTGATCCGCGAAGACGATTTCGTGCAGAGCATCGCCGATGCGCTGCAGTTCATCTCGTACTACCACCCGCAGGACTACATCGAGCACCTGACGCGTGCGTACGAGCGCGAGCAGTCGCCGGCTGCGAAGGACGCCATCGCGCAGATCCTCACGAACTCGCGCATGTGCGCCGAGGGCCACCGCCCGATCTGCCAGGACACCGGCATCGTCAACGTGTTCCTGAAGGTCGGCATGAACGTGCGCTTCGACACCAGGCGCAGCCTCAACGACCTCGTCGACGAGGGCGTACGCCGCGGCTACAACGATCCGGACAATCGGCTGCGCGCCTCCGTGGTCAGCGATCCGCTGTTCGGCCGCAGGAACACGAAAGACAACACACCGGCCGTGGTGCACGTCGAGCTCGTGCCGGGCGACACGGTCGATGTGAACGTCGCGGCGAAGGGCGGTGGCTCGGAGAACAAGTCCAAGTTCGTGATGCTGAATCCCTCGGATTCCATCGTCGACTGGGTGCTGAAGACGGTGCCGACCATGGGCGCGGGCTGGTGCCCCCCGGGCATGCTGGGCATTGGCGTCGGCGGCACGGCCGAGAAGGCGATGCTGATGGCGAAGGCAGTGCTGATGGAACCCATCGACATGCACGAGCTGCTGGCGCGCGGGCCGTCTTCACCGCTCGAGGAACTGCGCATCGAGCTGTACGAGAAGGTCAATGCCCTCGGCATCGGCGCGCAGGGCCTGGGGGGCCTCACGACCGTGCTCGACGTGAAGATCCGCGATTACCCCACACATGCCGCGTCCAAGCCGGTCGCGATGATCCCGAACTGCGCTGCCACGCGTCACGCGCACTTCGTGCTCGACGGCAGCGGGCCTGCCGAGCTCGATCCCCCGTCGCTGGAGGCCTGGCCGAAGGTCGGCTGGACGCCGGGCGCCGGTTCGCGCCGCGTGAACCTCGATACGCTGACGCGCGAGGAAGTTGCGAGCTGGAAGCCGGGCGAGACACTCCTGTTGAATGGCCGCATGCTGACGGGCCGCGACGCTGCGCATAAGCGCATCGCCGACCTGTTCGCGAGCGGCCAGGGTCTGCCGCCGGGCGTCGACTTCACCAATCGCGTGATCTATTACGTCGGTCCCGTCGATCCGGTGCGTGAGGAGGTCGTGGGTCCGGCGGGTCCGACCACCGCGACGCGCATGGACAAGTTCACGGGCATGATGCTCGAGAAAACGGGCCTCATCGCGATGGTCGGCAAGGCCGAGCGCGGTCCGGTCGCGATCGAGGAAATCCGCAGGCACAAGGCTGCCTACCTGATGGCGGTCGGTGGTGCGGCGTATCTGGTCGCGAAGGCCATCCGCAAGTCGCGGGTCGTGGCCTTCGAGGATCTCGGCATGGAGGCAATCTACGAGTTCACGGTGCAGGACATGCCCGTGACCGTGGCCGTGGACGCGAACGGGTCCTCGGTGCACCAGACCGGCCCGGCGGCTTGGGCCGACCGCATCAAGTCGTTGAACATCCCGGTGCGGGTGGCGTAGCACCAGTCCGTCCTTGACGACGAGCGCCGGGAGCCCCCGACCCGCAGGGCGGCCGGCGCCCGCCGTGTTGCGCGGAGGGACTCGCCCGACGGCGAGCTCACGTCGCATGAAGCGCCGTGAGCCAGCCGGTGGAGGAGTGGAGATGGCACTGAGACCGGTCCTGAAGATGGGTGAGCCGCTGCTGCGCCAGGTCGCTGCGCCGGTGACGCAGTTCGGCACTGCGGAGCTCGCGGCGCTCGTCCGCGACATGGACGACACGATGCGCGCATTGAGCGGGGCGGGGATCGCCGCCCCGCAGATCGGCGTGGGCCTGCGCGTGGTGATCTTCGAAGTGCAGTCGAACCCGCGTTATCCGCAGGTGACGCCCGTGCCGTACACGGTGCTCGTCAATCCGGTGCTGACGCCGCTCGGTGAGGAACAGGAAGAAGGCTGGGAAGGCTGTCTGTCGGTGCCGGGCCTGCGCGGCCTGGTGCCACGCTTCCGCCGTGTGCGCTATCAGGGCTTCGACGCGTCCGGCATGCCCATCGACCGCAGCGTGGAAGGTTTCCACGCGCGTGTCGTGCAGCACGAAGTGGATCACCTGGACGGCGTCCTCTACCCGCAGCGTATCCGCGATCTGAGGGACTTCGGCTTCGAGGACGCGCTGGCCGGGCAGATGTGCGCGATGCCGGATTAGGGTCATGCCCGCAGCAGTCGTGGCGGTGGGGAAATGACCATGACAGCGCGGCTGGACCGTGTATTGACTCGCCACAGTACCGCCGGTGCCTGAGAGAACGCTGCCGACCGCGCGCACCCGGGCCCGGCGCCCGAAGATGGCGCGCCCCGGCGATCGGCCGCTCGCGCTGCTGGCCCCCGCGGAACTCGCGACACGGCTCGAGAATGCCATCGCTGCCGCCGATGGCGTCACGGGTGCGCACTGCGTTCACGAGTCGTGGATGCGCGGCCAATGGCCCGCGCGCATCGAGCAGGATCTCGCGCGGCTGTGGCAGGCTGCTGCCGAGACCGTGCCGGACTGGCTGCCGATGCGTTACGTTGACTGGCTGCCGCAGGCCTATGCGATCGCCGCGCGGTTCCAGGCCCCTCGCGGGCGCTCCAACATCTATCTCGTGCTGCTGGACTTCGCCGACCGCGGCGCGGGAAATCTCGGCGTCTATGTCGGCATGAGCCGATATCCGCCGGCGCAGCGCTTCGACCAGCACAAGGCCGGTATCCGTGCTTCCGGCGCCGTGTTGAAGCGCGGCATCGAGGTTCTGACCGGCCCGGTGCTGCACCTGCAGCGCATCCGGCGTGCGGATGCGGTACGCATCGAGGCAGGACTCGCCGCGGCATTCGCTGATGCCGGCATCCTCGTGCGCGGCGGCCACTGATCTTCCGGCCCGCATCCGCAGCCGGGCAGGACACCACCTGGCGCGGGGTCAGCGGATCTCGTCGCGGTGGCCCCGCTCGCCGATGCGCAGCGTCGCCGTGGCCAGGCGCACCTCGATCAGGAACTCGACGAAGGCGCCGACCAGAGACAGCAGAGAGACCACGAACACGGTTGCGATCGCCGTGCCGATGTTCCAGCGGATGAAGGCGTCCGTGAACAGCAGCACGACGACCACACCGGCGAGCAGCGCCGACAGCGTCGCGAAGGTGATGGCGCGATTGATGTGCCCCGCACGGCGCGCCAGCATCGCGAGTTCGTGACGGATCTCGGTGAGGCGCCCCGCCGGCTCCGCGCCCCCCGCGATCTGCGCCTCGAACGCGCGCGCGCGGTCGATGATGCGCGCGAGGCGCGTGGTCAGGACATTCAGCGTCACGCCGACACCCGACACCAGGAACACCGGACCCACGGAGGTCTGGATCAGGTATGCGATGTCGGCGGCCGGGCTCTGGAACGGCGTCATGGACGGATCATGCCACAGCAGGCCGCGCGCGCCCGCAGGGCGCACCGGGCGTGCGCGGCTCCACACCGGTACGGACGGCACGCGGGACCCGGATCCGCGATCGCGGGACTATCATGGGCCCGACGGTCCGGAGTCACCGCATGGGTCGCCGTTACGAACTGCCGCTGCCACTGTTGACCGCTCTCGTGGACCTGCTCGGAGCGGGGGTTCATGAGGTCCGGGTGTTCGAACACTCACGCTACGCGCGCTGGCACGGTGCGGCGGCGACGACGCGGCCCGGCCGCATCTACCTCGCGGGCGCCGGCGACGACTTCGCCATGGACCTGCCGTTCGTGCTGCACGAGTACTGCCACGTGCTGCAGCAGTGGGCCACGGGCCGGCTGACGCGCACGGGCTATCTGCTCGAATGCCTGTATCGTGGTTACTGGCGCAACCGCTTCGAGATCGAAGCGCGTGAGTTCGCCGCGGCATCCCTGCCCCGGCTCGCGATTCTCCTCGTCGAGCACGAGCAGCGCCTTGCGGCCCAGCCGCGGCCATCGGCCCCGACCGTCGCCTGAGCCCGGACCAGCGCCCCGGAAGCCTCAGGCCAGCAGCGCCTCGCGGCGCCACAGGCGGCCGGCACAGCCGGCGAGCAGCAGCGCCACCGCCAGCGTGCTCGCGACCGAGACCAGCCAGTAACCGGCGGACAGCGGCTCGTCGCGCAGCAGTGACTGCAGCAGCAGATGCTGCGACAGGCTCGGCACCGCCATGAGCGGCAGCGTCGGCCGGATGGACAGCACGCCCGCGACCGCAATCGGCAGCGTCGGCACCAGCAGCATGACGCCGAGCCAGGTCTGTGCCTCGCGGTAGCTGCGGGTGAAGCCGCTGACCAGCGTCATGACCGCGGCACCGAGCGGCACGAATGGCAGCAGCGCAAGGAAGGCCAGCGTCGCAACGGCCGCGCCGAAGTTCGCCGACATGCCGATGGACTCGAGCGGCACGAGCCGCATCATGAGCGCCAGCATCGCAAGCACCAGTGCCAGCGCCAGCGTCATCATCACCATGGTCGCGAGCAGTTTGCCGGCCAGCAGCGTCCCGCGCCGCTGCGGCAGCGTCAGCAGGGCCTCGAGGGTGCCGCGCTCGCGCTCGCCGGCGGTTGCATCGATGGCCACGTGAATGCCGCCCATCAGCGTCACGAGGAGTGCGAGGTACGAGAGCATGCCGAGCAGCAGTGTCGCGCGGCTCGAGGGGGACGCGACGTCGATCTCGTCCACGACGAGCGGCTGGATCACGGTCGCGGCAATGCCGCGCGCCTGAAGGCGCAGCAGCGAGATCGTGCCGCCGAAGGACTGCAGCGCGGCGCGCAGACGTTCGGCGTCGCGATGCGCCGCGGCATCGGCGCTGTCCGTCAGAATTGTCACACGTGCGGGAGTGCCGGCGCGGAACGCCGCGCCGTGATCGGCCGGCACGAGCAGCACGACGCGCTCCGTGGCCTGCAGCCAGCGCCGCGCCGCGGCCTCATCGCCCGCGCGCGGCACGACGTCGAAGCCGTTCGCGCCCAGGTGCTGCACGAGGCTCGTGGCTCTGTCGGCACCGATCACGGCCACGCGTGTGTGCTCGGCGCCCGCCGTGACGGAGCGCTGCAGCGACAGAGTGAGACCGCCGACGAACAACAGCGGCACGAGCACCGGTCCCGTGACGAGACTGGTCCAGAGCGTGCGACGGTCACGCAGCGCCTCGCGCAGCTCCTTGAGCAGGACGACCAGCATCGCACGGCTCACGCGGCGTGCACTCCCCGGCCCAGCAGCCGCACGAACGCGTCCTCGAGCGTCGCGGTGCCGGCCGCGGCGACCAGATCGCGGGGCGTGCCGGCCGCCGCGACGCGGCCGTGGTCGATGACCACGATGCGATCGCACAGTGCCGCGACCTCCTGCATCACATGGCTCGAGAACAGCACGCAATGGCCGAGGTCGCGCAGGCCGCGGATCAGCTCGCGCAGAGCACGCGTGGCCATGACGTCGAGGCCATTGGTCGGCTCGTCGAGCAGCACGTTCCGCGGCGCGTGCACCAGCGCGCGCGCGATCGCGGTCCGGACGCGCTCGCCCTGCGAAAAGCCCCTCGCGCGTCGATCCGCGAACTCCCCCAGGTCGAGCCGTACGACCAGCTCGTCGATGCGCCGCTCGAGCGCCGCGCCGTGCAGGCCCTGCAGCGCACCGAAATACCGGATGTTCTCGCGCGCGGTCAGGTGCGCGTAGATGCCGGCCTGGTGCGGCAGCACGCCGATCGCGCGGCGTGCAGCGAGCGACTCGGCGGCGACGTCGATGCCGTCGATGAGCGCGCTGCCGGCATCCGGCTTCAGCACCGTGTACAGCATGCGCAGGGTGGTCGATTTGCCGGCGCCGTTGGGACCCAGCAGACCCGTGATCTCGCCGTCGCGCGCTTCGAAGCTCACGTCACGCACGGCTTCCACGCTGCCGAAGCGCTTGGCCAGCTGGCGCGCCTCGATCATCGCGCCGGCCCGTTGAAATCGAGGAAGAACGGTGCTGCGCGCGCCAGGGCGGCGCAGCGGGTGTCCAGCTCACGCGTTGTGCCCAGCTCGAGGAACCGGCGCAACAGCTGCGGCACACAGCCCGTCGCAAACTGGCCGTGGCCCTGGCCTGCCAGCACGAGATGGCGCACGTCGCTGAAGCCGCGCGCGGCGAGCGCGCCATAGGCCGGTGGCGTGACCGGATCGGCCTCGCCGGAGAGCAGCAGCGCGGGTACGTCGGAGCGCAGCGGCACCTTGAGGTCGGCATCGAGCAGGCCCCGCGGCCAGTCGCGGCACAGCGCCAGCAGACCATCGAGCGGCGCGGTGCCGAAATAGGTCCGCGAGAGCGCGGCACGATCGACGGTGAGCGCGTCGACGAAGGGCAGGTCCTCGGTACAGACGACGGCGTTGTGCATGCCATAGGCCAGCTCGCCGCGCAGCCTGGGCGCGATCATGGCGGCCTGCGCCGCGAGCGGTGCGAGGTCGTCGCGCGCGGCCCGGTCGATGAGCAGTGGCAGCAGCGCGGCGGTGCTCGTACCGTAGCTCAGGAGGCGGGTCGCCAGCACCAGGTGTTCGCGGCCGAAGGCCAGCTGTCGCGGCAGCCCCGTCACGGGGTCGCGGAATCCGACCGGTACCGCGCTGCCCTCGAGTCGGCCGAGCAGCGCCTGGAAGCTCAGGCGTGGATCGCCGAAGGCCTCGCGGCAGGCCGGCTCGGCGGAGCAGCGTGCGAAGCCGAGCTCCAGCGCGCGCTGTGCGTCGAGCGCCATGCCAGGCCCCAGCGCCAGCGTCGGTGGCACGACACCGTCGAGCACCAGGGCGCGTGCGCGCCGCGGATAGCGCCGCGCATAGTGCTGCGCCACGCGGGTGCCGTAGGACACGCCGTAGAGGTTGATGCGCTCGTGGCCCAATGCCGCCCGCACCGCCTCGAGGTCCCGGACCGCGACGCTGGTCGTGTAGAACCGCGGATCGCCGGGCAGCCGCCGCAGGCAATCCTGCGCGAGGCGGTGCAGATCCTCCGGCCGCGGCTCCGGCCGGTCGAGATCGTCTCCGGGCAGCTCGCAGTCGAGGCGGCTGGAGCCGCCGGTGCCGCGCTGGTCGACGAGCACGATGTCGCGGTCGCGGCGCACCGCCGTGAATGCACCGGCCACGGCCACGAAGGCCTCGCGTGCGCTCTGGCCGGGGCCGCCGGCGAGCAGGTACAAGGGGTCGGGTCGCGGCTTGCGGCTGATGGCCGGTACCACGGCAATCGCGAGGGAGATGCGCCGGGCCGTCGGCACGTCCGGGTTCTCGGCCACCGCGAGCCTGCCGCAGCGGGCCGCGATGGTCGGCAGGGCCACGCGGTGGGAGAGGCGGCAGTCGTCGAGTGTGATTGCCGCCGCCGCCGGCCGCACCGCGAGGGTGTTGGCCAGCAGCAGGAGGGCCACGAGTCCTGTCCGCCACATCACACGCCTGCCGCCCACGTCATCGATCGCTCTCCGGGACCGGAACCGCGCCGCATCATACCGGCAGGCAGGCCGGCACCGGCCGCACCGATATAATTCCGCGCCTGCGGAACCCCAGCGGGCGGCGGCGTGGAATGCGACACCGGGAACACTATGACGTCATCGTGACGGGCGGCGGGCACGCCGGCACCGAGGCTGCGCTTGCCGCGGCGCGCATGGGTGCGCGCACGCTGCTCGTCACGCAGAGCGCCGAGACGCTGGGCGCCATGAGCTGCAATCCGGCCATCGGCGGCATCGGCAAGGGTCATCTGGTGCGCGAGATCGACGCGCTGGGTGGCGCCATGGCGCGGGCGGCCGACGAGGCCGCGATCCAGGTCCGCATCCTCAATGCCAGCAAGGGCCCGGCCGTGCGCGCCACGCGCGTGCAGGCCGACCGCCAGCTGTACCGGCGCGCCATCCGGCGCACTGTGGAGAACCAGCCGGGGCTCGCGCTGTTCCAGCAGGAGGTCGCCGATCTGGTCGTCGAGGGCGGCCGCGTGGCCGGTATCGTCACCGTGAGCGGCATTGAGATCCGCGCGCGCACCGTGGTGCTCACGGTCGGCACCTTCCTGGGCGGGCGCATCCACGTCGGCCTCGAGCAGCACGCCGGCGGCCGCGCCGGCGACCCGCCGTCGCTGCGCCTCGCCGCGCGCCTGCGCGAGCTCGTACCCCGCGTTGGCCGGCTCAAGACCGGCACACCACCCCGGCTCGACGGCCGCAGCCTCGACTATGGGGCGATGACCGTGCAGCACAGCGACGAGCCGCTGCCGGTATTCTCGTTCCTGGGCCGGGCGCAGGATCACCCGCGTCAGCTGCCCTGCCACATCACCGCGACCAATGCGCGCACGCACGAGCTGATCCGCGCCGCGTCGGACCGCTCGCCGATGTTCACGGGCCGTATCGATGGCGTGGGCCCGCGGTACTGTCCGTCGGTCGAGGACAAGGTACGGCGCTTCGCCGATCGTGACGCGCACCAGGTGTTCATCGAGCCCGAGGGTCTCGATACGCATGAGGTGTACCCGAACGGTATCTCGACCAGCCTGCCCTTCGATGTGCAGTTCGAGCTCGTGCGCACGATCCGCGGCTGCGAACGCGCGCACCTCACGCGTCCCGGCTACGCGATCGAATACGATTTCTTCGATCCGCGCGATCTGCGCCCGTCGCTGGAGACGCGCACGCTCGCGGGGCTGTTCTTCGCCGGCCAGATCAACGGTACGACGGGTTACGAGGAAGCGGCTTCGCAGGGCATCGTCGCGGGCATCAACGCCGCGCTCGCGGTGCGCGGCGACGCGGCCTGGTGGCCGAAGCGCGACGAGGCCTACATCGGCGTGCTGATCGACGACCTGATCACCCGTGGCGCGCCCGAGCCCTACCGCATGTTCACGAGCCGTGCGGAGTACCGGCTGTTGCTGCGCGAGGACAACGCGGACGAACGTCTGACGCCGAAAGGCCGCGAACTCGGTCTCGTGGATGATGCACGCTGGTCGCTGTATCAGCGCAAGTACGAACTTGCCGGCCGTGAGGTCGAGCGCCTGCGGTCCGTGATCGTGCGCCCTGGCAGCACCGCGGCCGCGGCGCTCGATGCCCGCCTGCCGGCACCGCTGACCCGCGAGGCGCGCGCCTTCGATCTGCTGCGCCGTCCCGAGGTCGATTACGACGGCCTGGTCGCACTCGAGGGCGTCGCCGCCGGCGATCTCGGTGCGCGGGAGGACGACCGGCTGCCTGACCTGGTACGGCTGCAGGTGGAGGTGCGCGCGAAGTACTCGGGCTACATCGACCGGCAGGCCGAGGACATCGAGCGTCACCGGCGCCACGAGGACC
>CAYWMY010000069.1:0-10578 GCA_964459405.1 uncultured Steroidobacteraceae bacterium
GATACTTGAGGCCGAAGGGCGCGAGCAGGGGCGCTCCGGCAAGGCCGCACTCGGTGTCGAAGATGAAGCGCTGCATGGCCGACCAGCCCGGGCCGCCGTGTTCGCGGGGCCAGTGGGCGCCGAGCCAGCCGCGCTCGAGCAGCTTGCGCTGCCAGGGCAGCGTGACCGACGGAGGAGGGAAAAGGCTCTGGACCCGGTCGGTCGCGCGAACCAGATCGGACGACAGCTCCGTGGCGAGGAACGAACGCACCTCGTCGCGGAAGGCGGCATCCCGTAACGACAGACCTCTGAAGTTCACCCGATGGACCCCCTGGGCTTCCCGTTCAACCGGTCGGATTGTAGATTGCACGAAGGGATGCGGGGGTGGGAGCCAACCTCACAATTCTGACAGTCCGGGCGCGTGCTTTCAGGATCCGGCCCCGAGCCCGTGGGGTGCGGGCTTCCCGGGACCGGCCGCGGGTGGACGCTATCGAAATCTGGAAGGATGAGCCATGAGAATCTTCGATCTGTTTCGACTGGACGGCGCCGTGGCGCTGATCACGGGCGGCGGCGGTGGCCTCGGCAGCGCCATCGCGCAGGCCTTCGCCGAGGCGGGCGCGGACATCGCGGTCAACGGCCGCACGCTGGCACCGCTCGAAAAAGTGTGCACCTCCGTCGAGCGGCTGGGTCGCCGCTGTCTGGTCGTGCAGGGGGATATCACCGACAGCGCTTTCGCCGCACAGGCCGTCGAGCGGGTGGTGGCGGGACTCGGGCGCCTGACCATCCTCGTCAATAATGTGGGCGGCCTCGCTGGCGATGAGACGCCGCTGCCCGCGATGCAGATTCAGGAACAGTTCTGGAATGCGCAGGTCGACCTGAACCTGAACAGCGTCTGGCGCCTGACGCGGCAGGCGGTGCCGCGCATGACCGACGGCGGCGTCATTCTCAACATGTCCTCGATCCGGGCGTTTCAGCCCGAGAACGGCAGCGCGGCCTACGCCGCCGCGAAGGCGGGCCTCAACGCCCTGACCCTCGCGCTCGCGCACGATCTGGCGCCGAAGTTCCGCGTCAACGGCATCGCGCCGGGTCCCGTGCCGACCGATGCGTTCAAGGAGAAGCGGCGCGTCACCGAGGCCGACTTCCCGCGCATCGCGAAGGAATGGGGTGTGCCGCTCGAACGCCTCGGCAAGCCCGACGACATCGCGGCGGCGGCGCTGTACCTCGCCTCGCCGGCTGGCAGCTGGATCACGGGCCAGACCCTCATCGTCGCGGGTGGCATGTAAACCCGCGCCGCGGACTGCGCACCGGACGCCGCAGGCCAGTGACACCTGCGGCGGATCGGGCAGCGGCCCGCGGGCGGGGGCAGCCGAGACAAGACATGCCGCACATCCTGCCCTTTACCGATCCCCGTTGCGCCGATCGCGCGCTGGTCGGCGGCAAGGCCACGAACCTGGGCGCGCTGGCGTGCGCGGGATTCCCGGTGCCGCGCGGTTTCGTCGTCGCGGGGACCGTCTACGATCGGGTCATCGCCGAGCGGCTGCGTGAACGGATCGCGGCGCTGCTGGCGGCCGTTGATTTCGCGAACGCCGACAGCGTCGACGAAGGGGCGCGCCGCATCCGCGAGCTGATCACGGCCGCGCCGATGCCGGCACCGCTCGCGGCGGACATCTCCTCGGCCTACACGGCCCTGGGTCCGGACTGCTACGTGGCGGTGCGCTCGTCCGGTACCGCGGAGGACCTCGCGGACGCCTCTTTCGCGGGCCAGCACGACACCTATCTCGACATGCGGGGCACCGCGACCGTGCTCGATGCCGTCAGGCGCTGCTGGGCCTCGCTGTGGACCGCGCGCGCGGTGGCCTATCGACACGCGAACGGCTTCGACCAGCTTGCGGTGAGCCTCGCCGTCGTGATCCAGGAAATGGTCGAGGCCGAGGTCGCGGGCGTGATGTTCACGGCCAATCCGCTGACCAGCGCGACGAACCAGATCGTCGTCAACGCGAGCTGGGGCCTCGGTGAGGGCGTGGTCTCCGGCATCCTCACGCCGGACCAGTTCACGCTCGACAAGCAGTCCGCGCGCCTGCTGCACACGGTGACGGGCGCCAAGGAGCGTCGCGTCGTGCGCAATCCCGCGACGGGTCGTGGCACCGTCACCGAGCCCGTGCCGGCGGGCCTGCGCGGTGTCGACACGCTGACACCGGAGCAGCTCGCGACGCTCGCGGAACTCGGCAGACGGGTCGAGCGGCACTACGGCGGCATGCCGCAGGACATCGAGTGGGCCTTCGCGAAGGGCGCCTTCCAGCTGCTGCAGGCCCGCGACATCACGGGTGTCGAGTTCACCTGGGACGAGGAGGTCGACGCCTGGCAGCAGGCTCCCGACGAGCCCGGTGTGATCTGGACGCGTGGATTCGCTGACGAGTTCTGGACCGGAGCGGTGACACCGCTCTTCTACTCGGTGCGTGCGCGCGAGTTCACGGACTGCCAGCGAAATGCCGCGCGCATCTGGGGCCTGCACGATCTCGCTGCCACGCGCCGCTTCAAGTACCACCAGGCCGAGGTGTATCTCAGCACCCGGAGCCAGGGTCTGTTCGTGCACTACACCGTGCCCCGGATGTTCCGCTCGGGGCCGGCGGTCGATTACTTCCCGCCGTCCCAGCGCGTCGAACTCGCGGCACGGCGCTTCCCGCTGGCACGGTACCTCTGGATGCACGCGCACATCCTGCGCGTGCCCGAGCAGCGCATCACCACCTGGATGGGGATGCTGCAGGACTACCTCGACCAGCGCACCGCCGAAGCCGATGGCCTCGATGCCGCGCAGCTGCGCTCGCTGACCGACGAGCAGCTGCTCGGGCACATCGCCGGCATGATCGCGTTCACGACCAGGCTCCTCGATGTGATGTGGACCGGTTTCCTCGTGCACGGCGCGGCTGTGCTCTACCTGCTCGGCACGATCCTCGCGAAGTGGTACGACGGCACGAATGCAATGGTCTACGCGGACCTGATCACCGGTCTGCCGAAGCGCACGATCACGCTCGAGGAGAACCTCGACCTGTGGGAACTGGCCGAGCGCATCCGCGAGTCACCGGCACTCGTCGAGCTGTTCCACGGCTGCGACGCGCAGGAGTTCTTCGCGCGTCTTCGCGAGCATCCCGACGGCGCCGCGGCGGCCACACAGTACGACCACATCCTGAAGGCGCACGGCCACCGCGGCCACGCCGACCGTGACTTCTGGTTCACGCGGCGTGCCGAAGACCCGGCCGTCGACTACCGCGCGCTCAAATCGCTGCTGAGCTCGACGGCCGGGGCGCCGCGACCGGATGCGCGCGAGCCGGAACTCGTGAAGGCGCGCGAGGCCGCGACGGCCGATGTGGTCGCACGGCTGCGGCGCAAACCCTTCGGCCGCCTGCGTGTGCGCATATTCGAGTCGGTGCTCGCCCACGCGCTGCGCTTCCTGGTGATCCGCGACGACGAGCGGCATTACATCGACCGCGCGACGTATGCGAAGAAACGCGCCTTCGAGGAGCTCGGCCGCCGCCTCGTCGAGCGCGGCCTGCTCGGGCACGCGGGGGATCATTACTTCCTGACCTACGAGGAACTGCTGGAACTGACCGCAGGCCGTGCTTCGCAGCGGCTCGTCGCGGCCAAGGTGCGCGGGCGCAGGCGCCAGTTCGAGCGCTTCCACGCGAAGCATTACCTGCCGCCGCTGTATCTGCGCGACGGCGAGGAGTATCGCGAAGGTGTGGAGCTTGCGGCGGCGCAGGATGGATCGCAGTTCGCGGGCATCGGCACCAGCCGCGGGTCCGTGACCGGCACGGCGCGGGTCGTGCACGACCTGAGGGACATCGGCCGCGTTCGCGCGGGCGAGATCCTGGTCACGAACAGCACCGATCCCGGCTGGACGCCGGTGTTCGCGGTCATCAGCGGACTCGTGCTCGAAACCGGCGGCATGCTCGCGCACGGCTCCTGTCTGTCGCGCGAATATGGCCTGCCTGCGGTCACCGTCGCGAATGCCACACGGCTGATTCCGGATGGCGCCACGATCACTGTGGATGGCGGAACGGGGCGTGTAAGCCTCGTCGACATGGCAAGCGATGTCCCGGCGTGACGCGCGGAAGCGTCCGGCTCCGTGTCGTGATCGATGTACAGCGACGCCATGCGGTCCGGCGGTGATCGAGTCCTTGTCTCCACAAAGGTCTTCAGGGGTTCTTCACGACCAGGAGCAAGGCGGGTGTCGGCGCCGATCATGCGAAGCGCCTGCGGTGTTGGCGCTCACGCCTTGAGCGGCCACTCCGCCGGGTCTCTGCGCCGGCGCTCTGTGCCCGCAGCTGCGAATGAAGCTTCGCGACGAGCTGCGGCATCCTCGATGCGGGTGATGATGCTGCATGCCGTGCCGCAGCGTACGCAGGTCCCGATTCCACGCATGTGCTGGAGCCGCCATGCCCAGCTCATCTCCACGCGCCGTGGCGTCGGCGGCTTCGCCGCATCAGCGGCCGGCCTTGAGGTGCCAGTAGGTAGAACCACGACTTGTGCGCGCGAATGTCACCCTTAACGTTTTCAAAACGCGATGTCTCGATTGTCAGGAGCACCGGAAAATGAAGAAGCTTTCAATGGTTCTTGCCGCTGCGCTCGTTGCGATGCCCGCCGTGGCCCAGTACGTCGGCCCGGGTGCGCAGCCGGTCGCGACCACCGTGCAGGCTGTGCTGAGCAAGCCGGTGGATGATCTGCGCGTCGTCCTGCGCGGCAAGATCGTGCGCCAGGTTTCCAGCGACAAGTACGTCTTCTCGGACGGGAAGCATGAGATCAGGGTGGAGATCGACGACGGGTTGTTCCCGGCCAGGCCGGTGACCGCCACCACGACCGTGGAGATCGTGGGCGAGGTCGAGAAGGATTTCATGGAGTCGCCGGAGATCGACGTCGAAGCCTTGCACATCGTCGAGTGAGCCGCCCGCCAGGTGGTGCCCTGACTTCGCCGTGAATCGAGGGCGGAGGCGTCGTCACGCGCGGGTCCGGATCTGTCGGAGCGGCGCAGGGCGCGCCGGGCGCGCCGGGCGCAGGGCCACGTCATCATCGAGCTTGACGGCGGTCGACGGCGTGGTCGGTCTGACGATGATCTATGGCAGCCGGGCTCGCTCCGCACAAGATCATCATGAACGCCATCGGCCACGGCCTCGTCGACACGGCGATGCGCAGCCGATGCTCGTTCCGGACAATCCTGCCGTGAGCAGGGATACGAGGAGGTCTGGTTCATGTCACTGATACTCGAAGGCGCTGTCGCACTCGTCACGGGCGCGGCTGGCGGCATAGGAACGGCCGTCTGCGCGGCGCTCGCGGATTCTGGTGCGACTGTGGTCCCGACCGATCTTGCGTCGATTCCGGCGCACCGGCGGCATTCTTCCGGCTGGCTCGACCTCGATGTCACGTGTGCCGAGGACTGGGACCATGCGGTCGCCGAGGTGCGGTCACGCCACGGACGGCTCGACATTCTCGTGAACAATGCCGGCATCGACATCATCGAGAAGTTCGAGAGCATGACGCTCGAAAGCTGGCGCAGGACCCAGGCCGTAAACGTCGATGGCGTCTTCCTCGGCATGCAGAAGGCGCTGCCGCTGCTTCGCGAAAGCGGACCGCGCCGCCGCGGCGGCGCGTCGGTCATCAACATCTCGTCGATCGCCGGCTTCGTCGGCGCGGATTTCAATGCGGCGTACTGTGCCAGCAAGGGGGCCGTGCGGCTGCTCACCAAGGCCGTGGCGCTCGAGTTCAGTGCGCTTGGCTACCGGATCCGTGTGAATTCCGTGCATCCCGGCGGTGTGAAGACACCGATGGTCGATTGCATCTTCCGCGGCTATGTCGAACTCGGAGTCATCGACTCGGCGAAGACGGCGTACGACCTGTCCGCCGCCGCACACCTGCTCGGCCGGATGGCAGAGCCGGCGGAGATCGCCGCCGGGGTCCGCTTCCTCGCTTCAGACGACTCCAGTTTCATGCAGGGTGCCGAGCTGCTGCTCGATGGAGGCTACACGGCCAGATGAGTTCCCGGGACGCCCGAACCGGAGACTGCCTGTGCGGCACAGTCCGTTACTCGGTTCAGCGTCGCGATGTGTACCCTGAGCGCTGGTGCCGGCGGTCGCGGGCCGGGTTTCTGCGTGCTCTCCTCCGGGCAAGCAGCCTGCGGTCGCTTCATGCCGCCGCTGGGGGGCGCACGGTCACTGCCGGGCCTGCTGGATCGCTTCGAGGTGGATCGCCCGAGTGACCGGCTGGCGCAGGCGCCGCGTCCGGGGTGCGCCCCGCGTTCGGACCACTGCTCTCAGCGCAGCCCCGCTGCCCGCATGCGTGGCAGCACATCGCTCTCGAAAAGCCTGAGGCTCTTCCATGCGACGTCCGGCGCGAGGCCGCCGAAAAGCGGCTGCAGCGTGAGCTCGCCGTGCGGCTCGAGCGTGCGCGCGTAGGCGACGCACTGCTCGGGTGTCACGACCTGGAAGGTCGGGTTGGCTCTGGCGTCTTCGAGACGCTGGATCGGCTGGTACGGCGTGCCGCCGCTGCTGCGCTCTTTGGCCCACTGTGCGTAGGAGTTCGTCTGGTAGATCGCGTGCGGGCCGACGATGGGCCAGTCGCGGTCCGGGTCGTCGGTCACGTACAGGAAATTCGGGCCCTGGTTCGGCAGCGGCGGCGGCTCGGGGCGGCCCAGCTTCAGCACTTCCTGCCGGTAGATCTCATAGTCCGGCGGGAAACCGGGCTTGTAGGGCAGCCCCATGCGTGCGGCGCGTTCAGCCGAAGCGGCGGTTGAGCCGCCCATGATCAGCAGCGGGCCGCCCGGCTGCACGGGCTTCGGCGTCACGCGCACCGTGCGGCCCTCGAACTCGAAGGGCTCGGCCGTCCAGGCCCGGCGCAGCGTCTCCAGCGTGTCGAGGAACAGCCGCAGGCGTTTCTTGATGTCGATGCCGAACATCTCGAACTCGTGTGGCCGGTAGCCCATGCCGGCGGTGACCGCGAGCCGTCCGTTGCTGATGATGTCGAGGATGGCGAGATCCTCGGCGAGCCTGAGCGGATGATGAAGGGTCACGACCAGCGCGCTCAGGTGCACGCCGATCTTCTGCGTGCGCGCGGCGACGGCCGAGCCCAGCACGATGGGCGAGGGCAGATAGCCGTCCTCGGCCGCGTGGTGCTCGCTGACGTACACCTCGTCGAGACCGAGGCCGTCGGCCCAGGCGCACATGTCCAGCATGGCCGCGTACTGCGCGGCGCGTGAGGCGCTCGGGTCCGGCTGCCGCATGTCGAAGCGCAGTGTGATCCTCATGATCGTTCCCTCAATGACGGGTCCGGTGACTCAGGTCTTGTCCGCCAGCGCCTCGCTGATGCCGGGCCAGCGCCGCAGATCGAGGTAGCTCCGGTCGTCGATGATGAGTCCGTCGCGGAAGGTGAGTACGGCGCAGAAAGGCGTTTCCCAGTCGGCGCCGCGGTCCGGGTCCCGGAGTGCGGCCTCGACGACCACGACGTCGCCCGCGGCGTGCATGTGGTCGACGCGGAGATAGCGGCGCGGCGCGGCCTCAACCGCGGCGCGCGTGCCCGCGCGCATCTGCTCCCGGCCGCGGATCACGGCCGGGAAGCCCATGGCGCGGGCCACCGTGTCCTCGGCGTAGCACTCGTCGACGAGTCGATCGGCGTCGTTCATGAGCTCGACCCACCGTCGCGCCGTTGCCAGATTCTTCTCGGTCTTCGTCATGTGTCAGGCCTCACGGATCGAGCCGGCCATGCCGATCAATGGATCTCGACCATCGCAAACAGCACGCCGTCCTTGCCGACGGTCGACTTGTGGCCCTGGCCCGTCTGGTCGCCGAACTCGATGACGTCTCCGGCGGAAAAGGTGCGCTTCTCGCCGCTGCCGGTCTCGACGGTCATCGTGCCCTGCAGGATCAGCAGGTGGATGCGCACCGGCGCGGTGTGCCACGGGCTCTCGAACCCGGACACCAGCCGCATGTAGGAGAGCTTTCCTGCGGGAATCAGACCGGTCTGCAACGGCGCACCGGCGTCGGCGGAGACCGGCGTCAGCGTGCTCTCCCGCTCGGTGAAGAAGGACTTGCCCTGCGCATCGACCTCGATCGCGACGTGGTGAAACGCCGCTCCGGGTCCGGCGGTCGCGCCGGGTGCTGCGAGCCCTGCGAGCAGAGTGAGGACGAAAATCCTGAACATTGCCATCTCGACGTTCCCCTCGTTGCGGCGACGACATCCCGTCGTCCGGTCATGCGGCGCACGCGCGTCCCGCCAGCCTCGTCCTGCACGCCCGCGCGTGCTGCGGATCCCCGCGCGATAATGCCGTCTCCAGTCGGTATTGTCGCAGGTCTCAGGGCGATGGATGCGGATCGGCCGGATGCCGCGCTGCTCGCGGCGTACCAGGCGACAGACTACGTCGTCGCCGCGGCGCCGCCCATCGTGCTGCGCGTGGGGTTGCGCTCGGCGGAACTCGACCGGCTCATGCATCTGCGCGGTGTGGACTGCGCGGCCTACATCACGGCCTGGAACCCCGGGAGCGTACGCATCGCGGACGATGAGAACCGCGCCGCGCAGGAGCGGCTCGAGGCCGGGCTGCGTGCTGCCGGTTACATCCTGATTCCGGGACGGGGCCACGACCCGGCGGGGCATTGGCCAGGTGAACCCAGCGTACTGGT
Organism: uncultured Steroidobacteraceae bacterium; assembly: GCA_964459405.1. Classification (GTDB taxonomy): domain Bacteria; phylum Pseudomonadota; class Gammaproteobacteria; order Steroidobacterales; family Steroidobacteraceae; genus CAYWMY01. Next base: position 8,640 of record CAYWMY010000069.1, read on the forward strand.
CCTCGGTCTGCCGCGAAGTGCCGCCGTCGACCTCGGCCGCGCGTACCGGCAGCATGCCGTGCTGTGGGTCCGGTGCGGTGCGGCTGTCGAACTCGTGCTGGTCGCGGACCCGGCGCACTGACGCGCAGCGGTCGGGGCACGCCGCCGGTCACTGCGACGCGCGGCGCAGCTCGCCATCCCGCGAGTGCGGACTGCGGTGTCGAGAGCCGGCCGAGCCGACGGACCATGACCGGGCCTGCAGCTCCGGTGGTGGATCGGCCCGCGGACAACCGTGAATGGCTGAAGGGCCGCGCCCGTGCGCGTCAGCGTTTCCCGGGCGGTTCCGCCGGATAGACTGCTTCGGGTTCCGGCATCGAGAATCCCGGGCCCGCGCAGCCGATTTCGACGACGAAGCCCAGATCCGCACGGGTATCGAAATAGGTGCAGTCGAATTTCGATGGACTGCCCGGTGCACCGTCGAACCCGGCCTTCATGATGGTGCCGAGACCGAGGTCCTGGCCGAGGGTCGCGGTTGCTGCGGCGCAGTCGGCGACGTCGAAGCGTACATGGTGGATGTGGTCCGCGCCCCCGTGCCGGGCGAGTGACTCGGCATAGGGTCCCCGGTCGTCGAGCGGCTGGATCAGCTCCATGCGCGTCGTCTGCGAGAGCTGTGCCAGCGCGGCGCGGAACGGGACGACCGTCGGCCTGCCGTCGCAGACCGCCTGCATGTTGGAGGCATCATAGCGGTAGAGACGCCAGGGTCCGATGCCGTAGCGCTCAACCCAGGTGCGCACGGCGCGCTCGATGTCGGCGGTGACGACGCTGACGTGGTTGATACCGCTGAAGACCGGTCTCGACATCGCGCGAGCCTCCCGCACCGCGGCGATCATACGCCGGCAGCGTGGCGGCGTGTGTGCCCGGCCGCGGTGCCGGGCTGGCGCGGTCGATCGCGTCCTCATCGCAACCGGCACACGGCAGTTGTTAGCATGCGCCTGCACAGAGAGGGGGGCTGCACATGACGACCACCGAACCACGTGGCGGCTCCGCCGCGGCCGAGGGCATCGCCCTGAACGCGGAGGAAGTGCGCATCTACCGCGACCGGACGCCGCGCTCGCGCGAGCTGCTGGAGAAGACGAAGCCGCTGATCCCCACCGGCCACGGCGGTGGCATGTGGTACCAGCTGCCGTATCCGGTGCTGATCGAGCGCGGCAAGGGCTCGCGCATCTGGGACGCGGACGGCAACGAGTACGTCGATCTGCGCATCGGCGACTGGGTGCTGATCCACGGCCACTGCAACGACGTCATCCGCGACGCCATCGTCGCGCAGATCGACAAGGGCGTGCAGTTCGGCTGCCCGGACTGGGATCTGAGCTACCGGATGGCCGAGCTGCTGGCAAGTCGCATGCCCTCCATCGAGCGCGTGCGCTTCCTCGTCTCGGGCACCGAGGCCAACCTGCTGGCGATGCGGCTCGCGCGGGCGCACACGGGCCGCCTCAGGATCGCGAAGACCGAGGGTAGCTACCACGGACATGCCGACCACACGGTGGTCGGCAGCTCGACGGTGGGCATCCAGCCGAAGAAGGTGCCGAGCGGTGTGCCGCCGGCCGTCGCCGGGGAACTGCTCGAGATCCCGTTCAACGATCCGGACCGGGCCACCGCGATCCTCGAGCGCGAAGCCGACAATGTCGCCGCCGTGCTGCTCGAGCCCGTGCAGGGGGCGGCCGGCATGATTCCCGCGACGCCGGAATTCATGCGACGCATCCGCGAGGTGACCGCACGCCTCGGCATGGTGCTGATCTTCGACGAGGTCGTGACCTTCCCCGTGGCTTACGGCGGCGCGCAGGCTTTCTACGGCATCAGGCCGGACCTGACCACGATGAGCAAGGCCATCGGTGGCGGCCTGCCGATGTCGGCCGTCGGTGGCCGCGCCGAAATCATGAATCTGCTCGACCCCGATCTC